>JAAHGR010000960.1 GCA_010672425.1 Symploca sp. SIO2E6 | reverse complement strand
GTTTTAACCTATTTTTTAGAGTTGATTGGTAGAAGGAGGGTAACAAGGTACTTATTGTCATTAGTGAGTAATTATTGAGAATATAACTATTATTTTAGCATACCATACGATAGCTCAAAAGTTTATTAAGTAAAGGGTTGAGCCCTTTTTGTCACCCCGTCAGGGCGCAAGCATTGCGCCCCTACTGATTCTGCTGGCAAAATGCCAATGCTTCTGCTAGATCACTAGTTTGCTGTGGATACTCCACCACTGGACGAGCAATGACGACTAACGGAATCCCTAACTCAGCTGCTATCTCTCGCTTTACTTCCTCACCTCCAGCTACTCCGGAAGCCTTGGTAACTACTAGAGATATATCCCAGTGATGCCAAAGTGCCTTTTCCAACTTAGCAGGTATAGGAGGACGCAGGGCAATAAGTCTATCTGAACTGAATCCCGCAGCAATAGAGGCTTCCAGAGAAGCTACAGTAGGCAAAATTCGGGCAAATAGGGTTGATTTATCTTGCCAGTTACGGAACAGAGGTAAGGCTTTGCAACCAATCGTTAATAGTACCCGTTGCTGGTGTAGATAGTTACCTGCCAAGAGAGTATCAAAGCTATCCAGGGAAATTACCTGTGAACTATCAGCTTGAGCCTGGGCAGCTGGACGTTCAAATCTTAGGTAGGGGATTTGTTGCTCAGCTGCTACTCTCATCGCCATCTGAGAAATTTCTACTGCATAAGGATGAGAAGCATCTACAACAGCACCAATCTGCTGCTGCTGAAAAAACTGCCTTAGCTGCTCACTGTTCAAACGACCTACAAGTACCTGTAGTTTTGTAGTTTGAGGATACAATGCCTCAGCAGCTTTTGTTGTCACAGTCACCGTACAAAGTAAACCCCAAGAAGCGATCGCTCTAGCCAACGCCACACTCTCAGTCGTACCACCAATCAGCCACAGACGTTTACCAATCTTGGTTGTGAGGTGAAAGTTCATGGGAGTATGACTTGAAAGTAGGGAACTTCGGAACTTCGGAAGAGGCTACTTTCATGCATGGTGGTGAAAATTTTTTCATAGGGACTGCCTTGCAGCCTCCTACCTCCTGCCTTGCAGCCTTCTGTCTCCTGCCTCCTGCCTTGCAGCCTCCTGCCTCCTGCCTTCAAAGTACTAGTTACCTTCCCTTTAAGGCTTTAGTAAAGTTTTGGCGATAGGACCTATTAGCAATAAGCAATACAGGCCATAACAGAGATAAAGCAATCCGGTTGGGCAAGCTGCGAGAAAAGTTCGTTAGTTCAAACCCTCTCCAGAACTTCCAGACACCGTAGCCATAAATCCCGAAGATAACCAACAAAATCAATGGTTTCATTGAAACAACCCCCAAAAACACTGACTAGATTCATTTTACCCAAGCTCCAGGGGTAGTGTTGCTCATTAAAGGCTTTTACCTCAACTCACATTCTTGCGTGGTACAAAAGTTCAAAAATCTTTGTCTACTCGAAGCCACAGAGGTCATAGCTGTGGAACAGTGATGCACCGTGACCATAATGCGGCAAAATTGTTAAGAGACTATAAAAAACAAGCGGAACGTAAATTGTCACGAGACAACGCCGTAAAGTGTGGAACTAGGAGGACTTATGAGAGCAGTGCTGATGGCAGGTGGTTCTGGAACACGTCTAAGACCACTGACCTGCGATCTAGCAAAGCCAATGGTGCCTATTCTGAATCGACCCATTGCTGAGCACATTATTAATTTACTTAAAAAGCATGATATCAAGGAGGTCATTGCAACACTGCACTATCTTCCAGACGTTATGCGAGACTACTTCCAAGATGGGAGTGATTTTGGAGTACAAATGACCTATGCCGTGGAAGAAGATCAACCACTAGGCACGGCTGGTTGTGTCAAAAATGTGGCTGAATTGCTCAATGACACTTTTTTAGTAATTAGTGGTGACAGTGTTACCGATTTTGATCTGAGCGCCGCCATTGAATTTCATAAAACCAGGCAATCCAAGGCTACATTGGTGCTCACTCGTGTTCCCAATCCCGTTGAGTTTGGGGTGGTGATCACCGATGAAGACATGCGCATTAAACGATTTTTGGAAAAACCTTCCACTAGCGAAATTTTTTCCGATACGGTAAACACCGGAACCTACATTCTAGAGCCTTCTGTCCTAGAATACCTGCCAGCTAATGAAGAATGTGACTTTTCCAAAGATCTGTTTCCCTTACTACTACAAAAAGGTGAGCCTATGTACGGCTATGTGGCTGAGGGATACTGGTGTGATGTCGGTCATCTGGATGCCTACCGGGATGCTCAGTATGATGCTCTGGATGGCAAAGTAAGTGTGGACTTTGCTTATAAAGAAGAAAAACCAGGAGTGTGGCTGGGGCAAAACACCTTTATTGACTCCACAGTCAAAATTGAACCCCCAGTGCTCATTGGGGACAACTGTCGTATTGGTCCACGGGTGAAGATTGAAGCTGGTACCGTGATTGGTGATAATGTAACTGTGGGGGCTTACGCTAACCTGAAGCGACCGATTATCTGGAATGGAGCGATTATTGGTGATGAAGCCCATCTCCGTGCCTGTACAATTTCTCGTGGTACCAGGGTAGACCGTCACGCCCATGTGTTGGAAA
>JAAHGR010000096.1 GCA_010672425.1 Symploca sp. SIO2E6 | reverse complement strand
AAGGGAGACAAGTAGTGCGAGCATCTTGCTCGCTTCTGTCATCAATCAATCTCCCTCGCTCGGTATCACCGGGGCGGGTTTAGCTCAATTATCGTGTAGTTGCCTTCGTTTCGGGTGAACCCGCCCCTACATTGGGCTTGCTGCAATTTTTCAGACATGAGGAGACAAGGAAGGCAAGGGAGACAAGTAGTGCGAGCATCTTGCTCGCTTCTGTCATCAATCAATCTTGCTCGCTTCTGTCATCAATCAATCTTGCTCGCTTCTGTCATCAATCAATCTTGCTCGCTCGGTATCACCGGGCGGGTTTAGCTCAATTATCGTGTAGTTGCCTTAATTCCGGGTGAACCCGCCCCTACATTGGGCTTGCTGCAATTTTTCAGACATGAGGAGACAAGGAAGGCAAGGGAGACAAGTAGTGCGAGCATCTTGCTCGCTTCTGTCATCAATCAATCTTGCTCGCTCGGTATCACCGAGGCGGGTTTAGCTCAATTATCGTGTAGTTGCCTTCATTTCGGGTGAACCCGCCCCTACATTGGGCTTGCTGCAATTTTTCAGACATGAGGAGACAAGGAAGGCAAGGGAAACCGGTAGTGCGAGCATCTTGCTCGCTTCTGTCATCAATACATGATCATATCTCCATTGTCCTTAGGTTGTTTCAAAGAGTGAATCAACCTTACCATTTACATGGAAGCGGCAACGATAAACGCTTCCTTATTCCCAATTCCCAATTCCCAATTCCCAATTCCCTCATGACAATCAGCAAAAACCATACCTACTTTACACCGGAAGAGTACATGGAAATCGAACGGGTTAGTCCCATCAAGCATGAATATCTTCAGGGTCAAATTGTTGCTATGGCAGGTGCGAGTAAAGCTCATGTCATTATCACAGGAAATCTCTCTGCTTTACTAGTAAATCATTTACGTGGTCAAGGTTGCATCTCTTATGCAACGGACATGAAGGTTCGCTTGCCTTCCTTAAATCTCTTCTATTACCCCGATTTAGCTGTAACCTGTGACGACAGGGATCGCTATTCCAATGAAGATTTTATTAAGCACCCCAAACTGATTATTGAAGTGTTATCTGACTCCACCGAAGCATTTGATCGAGGTGAGAAATTTGCCGACTACAAGACAATCGTAGAATTGGAGGAGTATGTGCTAGTCCATCAAAAACAAATTCTCGTTGAGCAATTCCAGCGTAAGTCAAACAATCTGTGGGTTCCCCAGATTTATCGAGCCGGAGACACCATCAAGTTTACCAGTATTGGTTTTTCTTGTGCTATCGCTAACCTCTACGAAAATATTGAGCAGCTGTTATAAGCTGTCATGCATTTAAATTGTGAATTCTGTACTGACGCACTGGATGCAGAGATACGGGGACGCTATCAAGTATATTCTGGTATTATTTCAGATGGATTAACTACAGTAATGTGGGAGAATCGTCGAAAGTCTTCTGTATTGAAAGTAAGAATGTGAGAGACACCATTAACAAGCATAACAGCGACTAACCTTGCATCATGCACATTAACTCCTTTTACCTCATGCTTCTCTACAAGCTGTTTCCATTGACGATAAATATATGGAGTGTCTGATAAAAGGGAGAAGATCCTTTCTAACCGAGTTAGTTCTGCATAAGTTTCTTGAACCGACAGACCTAAGCCGTTTTTATCCAGAGGTCTTGTACAAACATTCCAAAACTCAATTAAGTTTTGGGATGAAAGACAAACTTCATGAGCATTCTGCAAGAGACTCTCTAGTGCTGCCTTAGCCTGTGGCTGCATAGGATGGCCAAACTGGATGCTGCGCAGCAGTACGTTAGTGTCAACAAGGTATCGTGTCAGCCTCTTTCTCCATATATAGATTCACGACTAATCGCATGATCACTGAGCAGAGGAAGCCCTAGATATTGGTGGCTTTCCACCCATTCTTGAAAAGCCTTTCTGCGTTCAGTTGGAACAATTGTTTCATGTTCATAAACTACCAATTGTCCCAGTAATTTATCGAGATATGGTTTAATCTGTTCAGGAGTACGGCTGGTGATCTTAACCAAAACCGTAATAATTCCTTCTAACTCATCCTTGTATGTATGAGAAAAATCCTGCAGATTGCCACTCGGTACTAATTGTCTATTATATCCCTTTGAGGTATTAGTTTTCATAATTTGCGATCACCTGTAGGGCTAGTTGTGTGAAGACTACAGAGTTTACAGAAGATTGTCTTTATAGGCGCACATTTATTTTATTATTCGCAATAATAGCAAAAAACGTTGGATAACACAAGAGAAGCGATCGCTCAGTTTAGAAAAAGTTACGGTAGTGCGAGCATCTTGCTCGCGTTTGACATAAGCGCGAGCGAGGCGCTCGCACTACATCAATTCCCAATTCCCAATTCCCAATTCCCAATCCCCAATTCCCAATTCCCAATTCCCAATTCCCAATTCCCTGTATGATGATACACTTGTGCTACCAGATCAAGTTCAACTAACCAGCGCCTATGGTTCATATTAAGCGCGTGGAACTCTCTAACTTCAAGTCCTTTGGCGGCACTACCCAAATTCCCCTGCTGCCAGGATTTACCGTTGTTTCTGGTCCTAATGGGTCTGGTAAGTCCAATATCCTTGATGCTTTGTTGTTTTGTCTTGGTCTTTCGAGTTCCAAGGGAATGCGAGCAGAGCGTCTTCCTGATCTGGTTAACCATGATAAAGAGCGCCGGGGAACCGTAGAAGCTAAGGTTACCGTCACATTAGATTTATCAGATCTTGATCAACCATTGTTTCTGGTTGGTAGTGATGAGGAACTGACCAACAACGGTGAACCAAATGAACATCAGCAAGACCCTGAGGGGATGCACCTCCCTGGTGAGTCAACGAATAACGATGCCCAAGCCTCGGTAAATAACCACCAACCAAGAGTAGCTCAAGAATGGAAAGTGACTCGGCGGCTTAGGGTGACCAGACAAGGTAGTTACACCTCGAATTACTACATCAATGGGGAAGCCTGCACTCAGACTGAATTGCACGAGCAACTCAATGGTCTGCGGATTTATCCAGAAGGCTATAATGTGGTGCTACAAGGAGATGTCACTAGTATCATTTCCATGAAGTCCCGGGAACGTCGGGAAATTATTGATGAGTTGGCTGGGGTAGCAGCATTTGACCGCAAAATTACTCAGACCAAAGCTACTCTAGAGGATGTTAAAGAACGGGAAGATCGTTGCCGTATTATTGAAAAAGAGTTGATTGTCCAACGTGATCGCTTGGCAGCTGACCGGATTAAGGCTCAGAAATATCAGAAGCTACGAGGGGAACTCCAACAAAAGCAGCAGTGGGAAGTTGTTCTCAAATGGCGAGTACTCCAACAGCAAGAATTTCAACTCCAGCAGCAGCTTGAGGCGGGTGCTACTCAAGCACAGCAGCTCCACAGTAGAATAAATACCATAGAACAAAAAATTAGTCAAGCTACTACAGAATTAGCTCAGCTCAACACCCTAGTCAAATCTTTGGGAGAAGAAGAACAACTAGCAGTCGCCTCCAGCCTTGCTCACCAAGAAGCTGAACAACGTCAGTTACAAAATCGGCAACAGGAACTAGCAGAGCAACTACAACAAATCCTAGCTAACCGGAAAAAAACCCAGGAGGAAATCAACCATACCGAGCAAATCCAGCAAACCTTAACTACAGAAAAACAGGAAGTGGAAACCCTACAGCTCACTTCCCTACAAACTGCCAGAGAGCAAGCACAAGCAGTTCTCAACCACAGCCGGGAACAAGCTAATGCCATCGCTTCGGCTTCTGAAGCTTGGGTACAGCAACAAACGGCTCTCACTAAGCAAATCGAAGCCTTACTGCAAACCATTAATCCCCAACTTACTCAACAAGCTCAGCTGCAAGAGCGCCAAAGTCAACTCACTCGCCTCACCCAAGAGCAAACTGAGCTGTTACAAACCTTGGAGCCAGAAATTGCTACTCAACAGTCTCAAGCAGCGCAATTAGCTGAACAATTACAAGCCAATAAGCAGCAACTTCTGTTCCTCACTCAATCCCTAGCAACAGTTGAACAGGAGCTGCATCTCCAGCAGCAAACCCAGACTAGGCTCCTCGCGGAGCAACGAGAGAAACAGCGGCGGTTAGATAAATTAGAAGCTCAGGCTCAAGCTCAACAAGAAGCTCAAGGTACTTATGCGACTAAAATTATCCTCGAAACCGGTATACCGGGGGTTTGTGGCTTAGTTGCTCAACTCGGTAGGGTGGAACCCCGCTACCAACTAGCTTTGGAGACAGCAGCCGGTGGACGGTTAGGTAATTTGGTAGTGGAAGATGATGGGGTTGCCGCCGCAGGCATTGCTCTGCTCAAGCAAAAAAAAGCTGGGAGAGCCACGTTTTTACCCTTGAACAAAATCCAGGGGCGATCCTTAGGGGAAACTAGGGCTATGCGTTATGCTAGGGGATTCATTGACTACGCCCTTAATCTAATTGATTGTGAACCCCGCTATCGGAAAATCTTTGCCTACGTTTTTGGCTCGACGGTAGTTTTTGCAACCCTCGATGATGCCCGTCCCTACCTAGGTAAACAACGGTTGGTGACTTTAGAAGGGGAAATTCTCGAAAGCAGTGGTGCCATAACTGGAGGTAGTCACAATCAACGCTCTGGATTACATTTTGGTACTAGTGAAGCTGGAGAGTCCACAGAAGTTACAGCTTTGAGGAATCGCCTTCAGGAAATTGAGCAGATTCTACAGCGCTGTGGTGATTTGATTGAGCGGGACTCAGCATCGGTCAAACAATTGACTCAGCAGGTAACCGAGGCCAAGACAAAACGCTCAGAAACTCAGTTACGTTTGGAACAGTCTCGCAAAGAGAGCAAAAATCTGGGGACCCAGCAAGAACAAGTGCGATCGCTGCTAACTAAGAATACCCAAGAACTGACGGCTGCCCAAGAACGGTTGCAAATTCTTGCCGGTGAATTACCAGCTCAAGAAGCTCAGTTACAAGACCTACGCCAACAACTCCACCAGCTAGAGGAGTCCCAAACTCCTAAGGAATGGCAGCAAATTCAGATTACTATCAAAGCCCAGGAACAAGATTGTGCTAAGTGTGAACAAGCACTGCGAGCAGCGGAAAAACGGCTACAAGATGTGGAAAATCAGCTCTCCCGTGCTCAAGAGAAAATTGCCGAAGGCCATCAACGGTTAGTAGAATACCAACATCAACAGCAGGCCAACCAAGGCCATTCTACCACCATCAGCAGCGAGCTAGTGCTGGTCAAGGAGAAAATTAATCACACTCAAGTAGCACTCAAAGAGCTAGAGCTCAGATTAGGAGAAACCAAACAAAAACGCGATCGCGCCGAAGAGCATCTGCGCCAACAGCAAAAGCAACAACAACAGCTCTCCTGGCAACTAGAAAAACTCCAGGAAACTCAAGCTAGACGACAAGAAGAACTTACCACCCTACAAGCCCAGCTGCAAATTCAACAAGCAGAGTTACCCGATCCCCTACCAGAAGTACCTGTCTTGATTAATTCTCCAGTTACCGAGTCAGAGGAGAGTAACTCAGAGTTAGTGGCCTTTGAGTCCTTCGCTGCCCAACTACAACAGCTACAAAAAGAAATACGGAATGGACAAAAACGCCTTCAGGGGATGGAACCAGTGAATATGCTAGCCTTAGAAGAATATGACCGCACCCAAACTCGTTTATCCGAACTTTCCGAGAAATTGGCAACCCTCGAAGCCGAGCGTACTGAGCTGCTGCTGCGCATAGAAAATTTTACCACCCTAAGATTCCGCGCCTTCAAAGAAGCTTTTGACGCCATCAACCAAAACTTCCAACAAATTTTTGCCGAACTTTCCGATGGTGATGGTTATCTGCAACTAGAGGACTCCAAGGATCCCTTCAATGGAGGACTGAATCTAGTTGCTCACCCCAAAGGGAAACCCGTACAGCGGCTAGCTTCCATGTCCGGGGGGGAAAAATCCCTAACTGCTCTGAGTTTTATCTTTGCCCTACAACGCTACCGTCCTTCGCCTTTTTACGCCTTCGACGAAGTAGATATGTTTCTCGACGGGGCAAATGTCGAGCGATTAGCTAGAATGATCAAACAACAGGCAAAACTTGCCCAGTTCATTGTTGTCAGTCTGCGCCGACCAATGATTGCCTCTTCCGAGCGTACCATTGGTGTTACCCAAGCCAGGGGAGCTTATACTCAAGTATTAGGACTGACATTGCCGTCCACTAAACGCTAGGCTAGTAAAATAAGGTAAAAGGCAACCAAAGCAGAAGGCTGTAAAGTCTTATACTATCTGCTTTCTCGTCTACTGTGAAGAAGGTCGGTTATTACCACCCCACTACACTAGTAGATTCAATTTTATGATCAGCGTTGAATGTTATTTTAAGAAAATTCCAGCACGATTCGAGATCAGGATTACGAGACATAATGGCAAATGAATTTATTCGTCAGCGCTCTGACATTGTGAATACTCAGGTAATTACCCGGGAAGACGGTAAGCGTCTTGGAATTGTCAAGGAGCTCTTGGTAGATATTGACCGGCGTGAGGTTGTAGCCTTAGGTATGCGAGATAACCTGATCTCCGTTGCCGGGATGCCCCGTTATATGTTCCTGAGCAGTATTCGCCAAATTGGGGATGTCATCTTAGTTGAAGATGAAGAGGTAATTGAAGATATTGAAGTAGATGCCTACAGCAATTTAATCAACAACGAAGTGATTACCGAAGTCGGTGAGCTGTTAGGTCGGGTAAGGGGCTTTAAGTTTAATGTGGAAGATGGTACGGTTGTCTCCCTAATTATTGCCTCTATCGGCTACCCTCAAATACCTGATCAGGTTGTCAGTACCTATGAACTTCCCATTGATGAAATCGTCAGCAGCGGCCCCAATCGTTTGATAGTCTTTGAAGGAGCTCAAGAGCGATTAGTCCAGTTAACAGTAGGAGTTTTAGAACGGCTAGGGATTGGGAGAGCCCCTTGGGAGCAAGAGGAAGAAGAAGCCTATTATACTCCCGCAACCAAACCAGAAAATCAACTGGGAACTGGAATTCCAGTTCGTACCCCTGTCTCCCAAACCATCCGCACTCCCCAAACGGTAGAAGCATCCTGGGATGAGGACTGGCAACAACCAGCACCGGAACCTAAGCGCCGACTAGCAGCAGAGCCAGTTTACTACGAAGAAGAAGACCGTAACTGGGGTGATGACCAATGGGTTGATGCTCCCAGCAGACCAGCTCGATACGATAAACCGGTTTATAGTTCCTCTGAGCCTTATAAAAAGGACTATGCAGATGAGTACACAGATTATGGAGTTGAGGGAGATGCTTGGGATGATGATGTAGAGCCTGAACCCTACAGAGCCCCTAAGATTAATCTTCCAGAGAAAACCAAAACTCCTGAATATGAAGAGGAAGCTGGTTATTAAGGGATTTTCCAATCCCTGGGGGAGCTGAGAGAGCTGGGGGAGCTGAGGGAGTAAGACAAATCCCAAAATTGGCATAATTTATTTCTTGGAGTTCCCTCAACTGACTGATCCTTATAACCCAGTCTGATTTTTTGGCCCAGAGTTGAGTAAATTGAGAGATAAATTTGGTCTAATCCCAATTCCCAATTCCCAATTCCCAATTCAACATGCAGATTCATCCCATTATGGAACATAGTTTTGCCGTCATTGACCAAGAGATTGGCGAGCATAACTTTACCTCTGCCGAATATGCTATTGTGCAGCGGGTAATTCACAGTACTGCTGATTTTGAATTTACCCAGTTGATAAAGTTTAGCCCCAATGCAATCGCTTCTGGTATTCAGGAACTCCAGCAGCGAATCCCAATTGTTACAGATGTGGGTATGGTGAAGCAGGGGATTGCAGGGATGGTAGCCAAAACCTTCGGCAACCCAATCATAGTAGCAGTTGAACAAGCAGCGGCAGCCCTACCAGGAAAGACGAGAACAGAAACTGGTTTAATACGATGCTGGGAGCAATTTCCCGAAGCTATCTTTGTTATTGGTAATGCTCCTACTGCTCTCCTAGCTTTGTGTGAAAAGTTGCCTACAGCTACCCTTAAACCAGCCTTAGTAATTGGCGCACCAGTAGGATTTATCTCAGTGCTAGAGTCAAAGGCGGCTTTAGCACAAACATCAGTACCTCAGATTCGGGTGGAGGGTCGCAAAGGAGGTTCCCCAGTTGCTGCTGCGATTCTTAATGCTCTGTTAGTTTTGGCTTGGAATAAGGCAGAAGGCAGGAGGCAGGAGACAGAAGGACAAACATGAATTTCGCCAGCAGTATCAGATTGTTAAAACGGAATCAGGATGAATGGGGTAAACGTTGTTGGAATTGGCTTGGATGGTACAGCTGGACTAACGGATACAGTACGACAGTTAGTAGAGCAAGCAACCTTATTAGTGGGAAGCGATCGCCACCTGAGTTATTTCCCTAACCATTCTGCCTCACGGTTGGTACTCACGGATTTTACCGAGGCAATTCAACAAATTCGCACCTACTTGGCAACGGCTCATTCTTCTATCTGCATTGTCGTCTTAGTCAGCGGTGATCCTCTGTTTTTTGGTTTAGGAAGGTTGTTACTGGCTCAACTACCCCCTTCCCAACTAACCTTTTATCCCCATCTGAGTGCCATACAACTAGCTTTTAATCGGATTAAAGTACCTTGGCAGGATGCTCAGTTCATTAGTGTTCACGGACGCTCTTTGGAGCAGCTAACCGTCGCTGTGCAGCAGAATGTTAATAAGATTGGAGTCCTGACTGATAATCAAAATACACCAAATGCGATCGCGCTGCTCTTGCGGGGTTTGGATTTAGCTAATTGCTATGAATTCTGGGTTTGTGAAAATCTAGGAGGTACTGATGAGCGAGTACAATGTCTCCCCATAGATCAGATCTTACAACAGACTTTTGCGCCATTGAATGTAGTAGTCTTACTCCGTCAGTTTCAACCAATTGAGCAATCCCTAGAAATTAGCTCCCTACCTTTGCTAGGATTACCAGATAGAACCTTTGCTAGTTTTCCTGATCGCCCAGGTTTGATGACCAAGCGAGAAGTGCGACTGTTGATTTTGGGAGAACTAGCACTGCAACCGGGACAAATCATATGGGATATTGGTGCAGGAACTGGTTCAGTTTCCATTGAAATTGCCCGTTTGTGTGAGACATCCCAGGTATATGCCATTGAGAAAACCGCGATCGGTACTACCTTAATCGAGCAAAATTGTCAACGTCTACAAGTCAACAATGTTGTTTCCATACAAGGGAGAGCACCGGAGGTCTTACCTCAACTCCCGACACCTGATCGAATTTTTCTTGGTGGTAGTGGGGGTAATTTGAGTGGGATTCTCGACAGCTGTCATGCTAATCTGGCCACTGATGGGATGGTGGTATTAGCCTTAGCAACTTTGGAACACCTTAACCAGGCTCTTGACTGGTTCAATTCCCACTCCTGGAATTACCGCCTACTGCAAGTTCAACTATCTCGCTCCATACCCATAGGACAGCTAACCCGTTTTACTCCCCTTAATCCAGTGACAATTTTGAGTGCTAGTCGAAAATAAGTAGGGTTTGCTGAATAAGTAATAAGTAATAAGTAATAAGTAATAAGTAAGAAAGAATTATGACAAAATAGCCCGTGTCTTCAAATGCAATAATTTTGAATTTTGAATTTGCCGTTAGGCCCTCATTGAGAATAAGCTTCCTGTACCCGTTCTAGCTCTAAATCATTCAGATAATCCACAGTCCAGTTAGTTTGACGTTGGAGCATATGAAAGGGATAGGTATTGGCTACACCTACTACCTGCATTCCGGCACGTTTGGCTGCTTCAATCCCCGCTGGAGTATCTTCTATAGCCAGACATTCATAGCTGTGGAGGTTGAGGTGAGGATATTGTTGATTTATCTTCTCCACTGCCAGAAGATAGCCATCGGGTTCAGGCTTACTCACCTTAATCTCATCACCAGCAACAATTACACAAAAGTGTTGTGCTAAATTGGCGCGATTGATTACTAGTTCTACCTCACAACGCAGTGCTCCACTTACCACACCCATCGGTAACTGAGCAACGCGGAGTTTGAAAATCAAATCCTCTAAACCTGGGTAAATCGGTAACTTTTCCATTTCCTCTAGCTGCCGTTGGTAAGCTTGAGCTTTACGGGTGATGAGCTTGGTTAAGTCATCTGGGGTAACTACGCGACCCCTACGTTCAAGTATCTCCTGTAGACAGGCGCGATCGCTTCTACCGAGACACACTTCCCGGAACTCACTGGCGTCAGGACGCAGATTTTCTCCAATAATAATTTCTTCAATCAGCTGCTCGTGAATGGCCTCATCATTAATAATGACGCCATTGAAATCAAAGAGAACTGCCTTTAAACTCATGCTGGTGTGCTGCTTGGGCAAGATGCCCTGGGAATCTAAATTTAAAATTATACTACCAGTGGCAGCCTGATGCCTATGACAAATGTTTAAATACCATCTTGAGTAACTCTGATTGATTAAAGGGTTTCGTCAAATAACCCGATGCCTTCACCAGTTTGGCTTTGGCTCGGTCGATAAACCCTGTATTTCCTGTAACCATGACAATGGGGGTATTCTTGAACATGGGATGCTTACGTAACAAAGAACATAACTCATAGCCATCTAAGTTAGGCATCTCTACATCCAGCAAGATCAAGTCTGGCTTAATCCTAACTACTTGCATTAGTGCTCTTACTGGATCATTAATCATGACTACGGAGAAGCTTTGATCATCCAAAAAGGAATTAATGGCATTTAACACCGTTGGACTATCATCAATGCAAGCAATACTATAGGTATTTTTGTCTGTCTTATCTTTTTCCTTGTTCCCAGGAGTTTTCTGATTACTTGCTGCTGAGGTGGGACGATTTGTGGTTAATTGGTTGGGATCGGTCTGTTGTTTTGGCGGTGGGCTATTTGGTTCTGAATCCTTGGCAGTTACGTCATTTGGGGCTGAAGACTGCTTACGGCGCAACTGTTCGTAAGAGCGTTCCACCAGTGTTCGCAACTCTAGTCTACAAAACTTAGGAAGTTCCTCAACTTGGCCTTGGTCGATTAATTGGTAAGTTCCTTCTTTGACCCCCAAAAGTGACTCGAGCACCTCTTCTGCTAGTGCTTCGATAAGAGTTGCTGCCTGAAGTGAGTTGAGATACTGTTGATTGACCAACCAGCAAATGGCTTGGTAATCAGGATTGGGACTAGACTGACTCTCTAAGTCTGATTCAAAGATCAGGCGAACTTGAACCCTAACGGCACTAACCAAGGTAGGAATTTGACGACTGAGGCGACGCAAGTGACGATCTAGTCGCTCAAAGGGGTCAACAGAATCGGAGGCATAGAGCAATTTTCCCTGTTCTAAATAGATTGACCAAATAACAGAGCCACTGGATACTTGTAAACAACCATCAGTCTGACGACTAGATAATTGTGCTAATAACGAGAGCGGGTTTAACCTTTGGGAAGATCTGTAGCTAGTCATAGAAATGGTAATCAACTTTTTTTAAACTTGGAAGCTAACCTGCTGGAGATATCCTGTAAAGGATGATGGTTGCTGCCGCTATAGCTGGACTCAACATGGTCTTCCTTTACCTCTTACTTGATACAAAGCTTTGAGGACTTAATCCGGATGAGCTACTTCTCTTGGTTTATCCAAATTCATGGGGAGATGGGGGACAAGGGAGACAAGGAGGACAAGGGAAATATTTAGGGTCTGCTGAATAAGTAACAAGTAATACCAAATCCGGAAAGCGATCGCTTTCTCTTAAGATTATAAATATTGGTTGTAATTTTTCAGATTTTTTGCTATTATTTAAATAATGGAATAGATGTGCGCATGTAATATATAGGGTGTTCTGTATAGGAATAAAGTACGATTGTATGCGATCAGGACAAGCTGGAGCTGTAGGCGATCGCATTTTAGAGATTTGGAGATTGCTTGAATAAACCTGATACTCGTAGGGGAGGGTAATGGGATATTTTGATGCATTCGACGATAAGCATTATATAAAACCCGCCCTGCGATAACCTTGCGGTAACCCGTGAATTTCCCTCCTACATAGGATGTCGTTAGGGCGTATGCAATACGCCCCTACCATCAGTTAATTCTACCAATTTCTTCCTAGCCCATTCGCGAAGTTGCTCATCTGAATCATTTTCGGCTCTGTCGTTTAATAAGGGTAGAGTTTGGGGATGGTTGGGATATTGTTTAATGATGATTGCAAGTGCCAATTGCCGAGGGTTGTTTTCTGAGTCTTCTTTACGCTCAAAGGGATCATTGAGGACGCGATTGCATAAAAACTCTAACATCCAAGCTTCATCCTTCCAGCCATGGGCTAACTCCTCTATTGCCAAACGTCGTACATCGTAGTAGTCATCTGTTTGCGCCCGTTGTTTGAGCAAAGGCAAAGTATCAGGCTCATCCTTCCAGCCACGGGCTAATTCCTGCACTGCTGCGTATCGCACATCGCAGTCATCATCCTTGTGTACCTTTTGTTTGAGCAGGGGTAAGGTCTTAGAGTCATCCTTCCAACCACGGGCTAATTCCTGCACTGCTGCTTGTCGCACAGCAGCAGAGTCATCCGCTTGCACCCATTGTTTGAGCAGGGGTAAGGTATCAGGGTCATCTTTCCAGCCACGGGCTATTTGTTGAACTGCTGCATATCTCACAGTAGCAGATTCATCTACTTGCAATCGTTGCTTGAGGATAGCCAAGGAATCTGGTTCATTTTTCCAGCCACGGGCTAGCTCACATATTGCCACACGTCGCACATATTCATGGTTATCCACTTGCACCCGTTGTTTGAGGATAGTCAAGGAATCTGGTTCATTTTTCCAGCCACGGGCTAGCTCACATATTGCCACACGTCGCACATATTCATGGTTATCCACTTGCACCCGTTGCTTGAGGATGACTAAGGTTTCTGGCTCCTCCTTCCAACCACGAGCTAATTCTTGCACTGCTGCTGCTCGCACAACCCAATCTTCATCAGCTTGCGCCCATTGTTTGAGCAGAGGTAAAGTATCAGGCTCATCTTTCCAACCACGAGCTATTTCTTGCACAACTGCTCGTCGCACAATCTTAAAATGATTCGTTTGTAGCTGTTGCTTGAGTAAGTATACTTGTTGTTTAAGCCAAGGTAAGGTATTTGGATCATTTTTCCAGCCACGGGCTATTTCTGCCACAGCTGCGTATCGCACAGTTCCATTGCGCTCTGCTTGCACTTGTTGTTTGAGCCAGGGCAAAGTATTGGGATCATCTTTCCACGTTACAGCAACTGCGGCAACAGCTTGGGTGTGAATTTGAGTAACAGTATTGTTATATTCAATATCCACATCAGATCGAACTACTGAAAGGAAGCTTCCGTAATCCATTAATTCGTACAGCTGTTGGAGTAACTTAGCAGCGGTTGATGGAATGGCAGCAGGATTCCTCACATCTGAAAGGCATTCAGCCGCCAAAAATAAATTGATAAACTTTTCCTCTTCCCCATCCAAAGTCATCAAATAATCAATAAGTTCCCCAGCAAAACTCGTATCAATCATTCCTGCTATCAGTCGTAGCACTTCATGCCAAGACTCATCCTGCCAATGCTTACCAAAAACTTCAGTTTTGAGTTCTTCTAGTGTTAAACCCCCTTCAATTCCCCGTTTGCTAAACCGTTCAACGAACTCCGAAGCACAGAAATACTCCAAAAACGTCCGATGCACAAACCCATAGGAATCACCCCCCAGGAAACACAAAATAAAATTGCGACCCCGCAGTTGTTCAATCAGCAGCCGAGCAATTGTTCTCGGATTACTGACTTCTACACTTTTCAAATAGCCAGTCAAAATCCTTTCTAAATCACTCCCCCGAATCAAATTACCAGCTAAACCCTTATCTGCCGCCTGCATAAAGTAGGCAATCTGACGGAGTATCGCTTGCTTATCTTTATAATCGATCGCTACTACATCCACTCTCGGATCTGCCAACAATTTCCGCTCCACATCCCATTGATGCAGCAAAACTCGCGAGGCTTGGTTGTAGAGTTCCGGTCGATCTCTGGGTAATTCTTGATTACGATTAAGGATCGCCATCATTGTCAGCAGCAGAGGATTTCCTGCTAGTTCCCCAATCGCTTTCGAGGTATCGATTGCCCGTTGTAATCGCTCCCTCTTTCTCTCTTTATCTGCTTCATCGGTAAACGTTAATTCATGCCAGCGGTAGATAAAGTCCTGAATTTGCTCTGACTCCAAATCTTGCAGCAGGAAGTGACGAAATTTGGCATCTCGCAGCCGTTGGTGTTTGTAGCCAATAATACGAGAGGTGACGATTACCCGCACTTTGGGATACTCGTTAGTAAAGCGATGGATATCCGTAATTACTTTTTCCCGTTGGGTTGGCTCGAATACCTCATCCAAGCCATCAAACATCACCAAAACTTTGCCTGCTTTCAGCTTTTCCTGGAGTTGATGCTGATTGAGGCGACAGATAACATTCCCCTTGTGGAAGAATTCTAACAAATCCTGGCACTCTCCAGAATTCCGGTCTCTGTTATATGTCCGCAGTTCAATTAGCAGGGGAATCGGTAGTTCAATCACATTATCCAGGGGACTCCTTGCCCAATTTAAGGCCAGATATTGTAAGAAAATGGACTTACCTGAACCCGGATCTCCCAGAATTACCAGATATCGATGGGAGTCATATTGCCAGATTTCATTAACAACATCCAAAATTGGACGAACTGGCTGTTCATAATAAACTTCTTTATATCGTTCCCAGGCTTCTAGGTCAACTTCTGCCTCGAGTTCATTACTCTCCCGCAGTCTCCGTTGATGCTCTTTGGGAATTTCGTAAACTTGCGGTACAAATTCCTTGCATTCTCGGACATTTTGTGCTATGAATACCTGCCAGACCTTCAGCTTTTCCCGATAGTCGTAAACACTAGTATCCAAACTATCTAAATTTAGATTAGCATAGCGCTCTTGTAGTCCCTCTTGATAAGCCTTGAGGTTAAAATCGGGACTAATACCAGCAATTTCCTTGGTATTCTTCTCAATCGACTCCTGAAGCTCTAATTCCAGAATTGCCCTTAATTCCGGTGACTGTTTAATAATCCGTTTGACTTCCTTAACATATTCCTTAGCCACCCCATTCCAGTCAAATTCCGTCGGCATAGCTTGGGGATAATGCTGTCGCCAGATTTTCCCTAATTGCTTGCTATCGATAACGCGGCAATCTTTAGCAAAAGCTTGACCTAAGAGTGGCTTAACTTCCTGATGCCGGATAAACTTCTCAATGGCTATTTCGTAACCATCCCTAATCTCGGCACCAGAAAGATTACACCCAAATTCTAGCTCATCTTCTACAATCTTCAAAAACTGCTGTAGAGCCTCACCTAACGCCTTTTTCAGTAGAGACGTGCCATGGCACGTCTCTACTCCTTTGATACAATCCTTGAAGAAGTCTTTGACATAATCCTCCAAGGCTCCCTTGCCTAATTCCAGCAGAACATCCTTAAACACCAAATCTTTCAGGAGAGCAACTCCCAAAGCTGTCCAAGGTTCTACCATGCTGCCATCCCTCGAGGAAAATCTCCACTTCTATCATAGGGGAGTGTGGGAAGGGTGGGGAGACAAGGGAGACAAGGAGAACAGATGCTGAGCAATGGGAATAAGCTAATCGCTTTCTTTTAAGATTATAAATATTGGTTGTAATTTTTCAGATTTTTTGCTACTGTTACTTAATAGTGGATTAGGTGTGCGCCTAAAATGTGTAAGTTTTTATTGCTGACATTTAAGAAATACCGGATCTACCACCTGTCACCTAATCCATTATTTTAGTGGCGCGACATACCTACAAATGTAGGTTGGGTCGAGCGATAGTGAGACCCAACACAGCCCACTGATGAAGTGTTGGGTCGAGGCGACTAGACCCAACCTGCATCTATTTTAATCTCACTCGTCCAGACTATCCCCAGCAAGCGGGTAATATTTAAGCGTGAACTCTTTTTTTTCCGAATTAGACCAATAAGGACTAATGGATGCGATCGCGATCAAGTATTGAGCTACTACCGAATGCCTAACTTGACTCGGCTTCACCAGAGGTTGCTTGCTGAATCCTTTGCTTGAGATTTTCCTCCCAATTAGGATCATCTGGATTAATTGTAATCATTCGCCCTACCGCTTTGGAACGATCAACATAAACATGAAAAGCATTGATATCTTCTCGATGAGTTAGAACATATTGACGTAGCTCGTCAAGATTCATTGTGTTATAATTAGTCAGTGTCATGGTTCGTATCCTCCTGTCGGCTTAATCTCAAAGTCCAGACTATCCCCAGCCAGCACGTATAAATTTCCAGTGCGCTCATCCATTCTGACAAGTTCAACCGTTTTGTATTGCCAGCCGGGGTAAATTACGTTGGTAAGTCGATAACAAAGTCGATAAAGTCCTTGGGATTGCTTATTGTTTGGTTCCATACTTGTTCAGTCTAACTCACTAACTGATCATAGAGCTGAACCGTAGCTTACCAACTTTGATGAGAATACCTGCGGTGGGAAAGATCTGTGTATGAATAAAGTACGATTGTATACGATCAGCGCAAGCTGGTGCTGTAGGCGATCGCATTTTAGAGATTTGGGGATTGCTTGAATAAATCTGATACTTGTAGGGGCGGGTAATGGAATATCTTAACCCATTCAACGATAAGAATTAGACAAAACCCGCCCTGCGATAACCTTGCGGTAACCTGTGAATTTCCCTCCTACATAGGATGTTATTGGGGCGTATGCAATACGCCCCTACCACCGGTGTAAAATGGTGTCGATGTTGGTGAATTCGATAACTATCAACAAAATGTGCTCGGCGCAAGCTGATGCTGTAGGCGATCGCACTTGAGGAATTTGGGGATTGATTGAATAAACCTGATACTCGTAGGGGCGGGTAATGGAATATCTTAACCCATTCGGCGATAAGAATTAGACAAAATCCGCCCTGCGATAACCTTGCGGTAACCTGTGAATTTCCCTCCTACATAGGATGTTATTGGGGCGTATGAGCGGGTAAGGGTCGGAAGTCACCTTCCTTGCCTCCCCTAAGAACCGTGCGTAACAGTTACCCATTACACGGCTCAAGCCTTACTTCAAGCCTTGAACTTGGAGAAAGAGTGTACCTG
>JAAHGR010000959.1 GCA_010672425.1 Symploca sp. SIO2E6 | reverse complement strand
CCAACACTCCCAGTACCCTGTGTTGGGTTACGCTACCGCTTCACCCAACCTACTTAGGGTCCCCCCCTTATTAAGCTTATCACTTTAAATCCGGTCCCCCCCCTTATTAAGCTTATCACTTTAAATCCGGTCCCCCCCTTATTAAGGGGGGTTAGGGGGGATCCTCAACACTTAACACTTGTAACCAGCAACTTAAGTTAAATTCTAAATTCCCATGCGTAATTCCCAATTCCCAATTCCCAATTCCCCATTCCCAATCCTCTTCCTATTAAGCCTAACCTGTTGTCTCTGGCTAGGTAATCCCTCGATCGCTCAACCAAAACATCCAACAACTACCGCAAATACTAGTCAACTCCTACAACAAGGGGTTGAATACTACCAAACCGGTAATTATCAAGCAGCCATTGAACCTTGGGAAGATGCTTTGCAATTCTACCAAGAAGCCGACAACTACTCAGCAATTCTCCGGGAATATCTAGCAAGAGCTTATCAAAAAATTGGTCACACTGAGCAGGAAATAGACTACTGGGAGCAAGCAATTGCTGATTATCAACAACTGAGCAACCGGCAACAAAGGGGACTAATGCAAACGGAATTAGCTCAAGCCTACAGTCGCTGGGGACAACCGAGAAAAGCGATTGCTCTTTTGTGTGGTACTCTTAATACTAAGGAAGAAGTAGGTTGCCTGGAAGGGAGTGCCCTGTACATTGCCCAAGTAGCTCAAGATCGACTGGGAGAAATGGCGGCTCAGGGGAGCCTAGGAGAAGCTTATCGTATCTTAGGGGATTATAAGTTAGCGATCGCTTATCTCGAGATGAGTTTAGCAATTGCTGAAGAATTGGATAACTCAGCTGCTCGCGCTGCCACTCTCAACAATCTCGGCAATGTCTACAAGGCTGAAGGTCAGCTTAGGGAACGTTATGCTAATTCTGCTCAGCAACGGGGTGATGAAGATAGAAAACAGAAGTATTTACAACAAGCCCTAGGATATTATAACCAAGCTCAGAGTAAATTTCAAGAGAGTCTCCAACTGGTCAGCAGGGAAAATAACCAATTTGCTCAAATGCAGGTACTACGGAATTTGCTGCAACTTGATGTGCGTTATGAAGAGACAAGGCAGAACCTATCCCTAACCCCTCCCAGGAGAAACCCACCCCTAACCCCTCCCAGGAGAAACCCACCCCTAACCCCTCCCAGGAGAAACCCACCCCTAACCCCTCCCAGGAGAAACCCACCCCTAACCCCTCCCAGGAGGGGAACCGGAGGCAGAAGGCAGGAGGCAGAAGTCCCAATTCCCAATTCCCAATTCCCAATTCCCAATTCCCAATTCCCAATTCCCAATCCCCAATCCCCAATTCCCAATTCCCAATTCCCAATTCCCCACTTACAAGTCAGGCAGGAAGGAGAAGAGTTTAGCTTGTTCCAACAAACTCTGCACCTACTCCAACAACTACCGGATTCCCATGATAAAATCTATGCAGCGATCGATTTAGCTACACTTGAGCAACCGGTAACCTCGGCTGATAGCAGTTCCCCACCTAACCCCTGTGGCCAACTCCTGCTACCTCAACAAGCTGAACCATTGCTCCAGCAAGCGGTATCTATTGCTCAGAACCTTGAGGACTACCGTGCGGAATCCTTTGCCCTTGGTAAATTAGGTCACCTGTATGAATGCCGTAAAAACTATCCACGGGCCATAGAATTGACTCAACAAGCCCGGTGGATAGCTAACCAGAATCTATCAACTAAGGATAGTCTCTATTTGTGGGAATGGCAAGCAGGACGGATTTTTCAAGCCCAAGGTCAGGAAACTGAAGCTATCAGGGCTTATCAACAAGCGATCGCTACTCTTAATCATATCCGCAATGATCTCCTGATTGCCGAGCGGGATTTACAATTTGACTTCCGGGATGCGGTTAATCCTCTCCACCGGGAATTTGCCCAGTTAAGGTTAGAACGTGCTAAACTAATACCTGAGGATAGTCAAGAGTATCCAGAGGAACTAAAATCTGCCCTGGAAACCATCGATTCCCTGAAATTAGCCGAATTGCAAAATTACTTCGGTAATGATTGTGATTTAATACTCATCTCTCAAGAACGAGTTGATGAACTAGTAGGGGAAAACACCGCTGTCTTCAGTTCGATTATTCTAAGCGATCGCACGGCTATTTTAGTCAGTCTGCCCAATGGTGACAAGCGATTAAACTGGATCGATACTAATAGTCAGGACTTGCGGGAGCAAATCAACCAATTCCGCCGGGGACTAGAACGCAGAAGTGATCCCATCTATAACCCCAAACCAGCCCAAGAGCTGTACAATGAGATTATCGCTCCTTTTGCCGATGACTTAAAGTCCAACCAAATCGAAACCCTGGTCTTCATCCAAGATGGCATCCTACGCAGTATACCAATGGCGGCTCTCCACGACGGAGAGCAATTCCTAGTCGAAAACTACGCTATTGCCACCACCCCCAGTCTGCACCTCACCAATCCCCAAGCCTTAAACCGAGACAAACTGCGGGTTTTAGCCTTAGGCTTAAGCGAAGCCAGCCAAATCAACGAGCAAAAGTTTTCCGCCTTGAGCAATGTCAAAGCAGAACTTGAGGCAGTGAAAGCTCAATTTCCCGGTAGCACCACCCTGTTGA
>JAAHGR010000958.1 GCA_010672425.1 Symploca sp. SIO2E6 | reverse complement strand
CATCAGGCGCGGTTAACCAATAACACTGATGCCATCAACTACGAAGGAAGCTCAACCCAAACACTAACCGCTGCTGCTGTTTCTGGTCAGAGCATTACCGCCGATAGTTGGATATTTACAACGTTTGTGATACCACAAAAAAAGACGTTTCAAGTTGAGCATCGTATCTATGATACCATTATTGACCGCAACCTAGGTGCTGAGCTGGGAACAGGGCTAGGAGAAGTTTATACTCAGGTAGGGATTGTTAAGCTGGGGTGAGTGTAATAAGTAATAAGTAATAAGTGATAAGTGATAAGTGATAAGTGATAAGTGAGTAGAATAAAGTAATGGCTGCTAAGGATCTATTCCATGAGGCTGTAAAACAAGCACTCCTAAAAGACGATTGGAGCATCACAGCAGATCCCCTAAAAATTAAAATTGAGGGAGTGAAGTTTGAGATAGACTTGGCAGCAGAGAAAGTTATAGCAGCTCAAAAAGCCGAACTAAAAATAGCAGTTGAAATAAAAAGTTTCCTCAATACTTCGGCAATTACAGATTTTCATGCTGCACTAGGTCAATTTTTAAACTATCGTCTAGCATTACAAATGCTCGAATCAGATAGAATACTTTATCTAGCAGTTCCTCTTGATACATTTGAATCATTCTTCCAAGAAAAGTTCACCCAAGAAGCAGTCAAGTTTTATCAAGTAAAATTGCTCATCTACGAGCCAGTTGAGGAGGTAGTCATCGAATGGAAAAATTAGAAAAATACCGATTACTAATCCGCCAACTCTTAAATAATCATACCACGTTAGAAGGGAATAAAAAAGAAGAGGAGATTGAGTGTCAACTGATTTTTGACACAGAACATGACCATTACCAACTTCTAGATATCGGCTGGGATGGACTTAAACGGGTTTATCACTGTTTCATCCATTTGGATATCAAAAATGGTAAAATTTGGATTCAGCGAAATATGACAGAAGCTGATTTAGCACAAGATTTAGTGGAAATGGGTATACCAAAAGAAGATATTATTCTCGGTTTACATCCAAGTTATAAACGTCCTTACACAGGCTACGGAGTGGTTTAGTGCGATTGTTGCAAAAAGGAATGTCTAAGTTGCTCATTCAGTGGATCAGTCCAGATAAGCTGACTCCCTATGAACACAACCCCAAGGCTCATCCAGCTGCACAGATAGAGAAAATAGTTAGGGCGATCAGCTTCGCTGGTGCCGAAGGCAATCGCAGAAGTTGGTTTCGATGCCTGCGGCGGTTCGCGAAGCGACCATCAGCCGATTGTGGTGGATGAGAATCTGCTGGTCATCAAGGGTCATGGGCGGTTAGCCGCTGCTAATCAAATGGGACTGACTCAAGTCCCAGTTATTGTGCGAAAAGATTTGACTGAGGCTCAAAAGAGAGCTGCTAGAATTGCAGATAACAAGGTCGCGGAATCAGACTGGCTGGACATTCCTCTCAAGTTTGAACTCCAGGAACTAAGAGGACTCGACTATGATTTAACCTTGACGGGGTTTGATGAGAGCGAACTTGATGAACTGCTGGGGTTGGAAGATGATGATGATGATGAATCTGGCCGCAATAGCACTCCTCCCACCGAGAACCTCAACCCACGCTGTAAGCCAGGAGAAGTCTGGGCATTAGGAGAGCATAGGTTATTGTGCGGCAGCTCACTGGATGAGGAGCTGGTGGTGAAATTCCTCTGTGAGCGCGATATCACACTAGTTTGGAGCGACCCACCCTATGGGATGAAGTGTCAGAAAAAGGACGGCAAGATTGGCGGTGGTAGCTCCATTAAATTCTCTAAACGCTTCAATGGAGCTAAGTACAGCTCTAAGACATACTTACCAGTGGCGGGTGACGACTCAACTCAAACAGCTCTGGTATCATTTGAGCTGTGTAATCGCCTGTTCCCGTCAGCTGTACAAGTGTGGTGGGGAGCCAATCATTATGGTGTGCCTCCCTCCAGCTGCTGGTTGGTCTGGGATAAGCAGAACGAGGGAACCGACTTTGCTGATGCTGAGTTGGCATGGACAAACCAAGCCTCGGCTGTCAGAATCTTCCGTCATACCTGGAATGGGATGGTTAAGGAAGGGGAGGAAGCCCACGAGGCACGATGTCACCCCAACCAAAAACCCCAGGCGTTAGCGCGGTGGGTATTCTCCTCCTACGGTAGTGCGGGGGATATTATTTTTGACCCATTCGCCGGGTCAGGTTGTTCGTTTCTGGCGGCAGAATCTCTGAGTAACCGCATCGTTTTTGGTGTTGAGCTAATCCCAGAGTACTGTGAGCTGACCATGCAGCGCTGGGAGAAAAAGACAGGGAAGGAGGCTGAATTGGCATCAGAACAAATGAATTGTAAAATATAATCTGTGAACTAGGAAATTCTGAGCTTATTTCATAGAATTAATTAAAAATCACATAGTTCCTTCGGGTAACCTAAAAGCCTTATAAATAGGCAAAATTTCTCATTTAAGGCAGAAAACAAGTACGAAGGAACTAGGAAGGGACTCTTAAAATTGTGCTTAGTTGAATGCCACAACCAAGAAAATATAACTGGGATCTAATAGAATCGGAGGTACTCCGAAGTGAATCTCCTCTTGACTATAAAGTTATTGAGGAAAAGTATGGTGTTCCTCGTAAACAGTTA
>JAAHGR010000957.1 GCA_010672425.1 Symploca sp. SIO2E6 | reverse complement strand
AAGTGTTCTTTTTTTTTCAGTGAGAGGAGGTCAGACGAGGGGGCCCAGGGGGGGTGACGGAACGGCAGCGGTGGGGGGTGGGGAGGGGGGGGGGGGGGGGAAAAAAAGGGGGGAGGGGAGGGGGATTCAAAGGGGGACGGGAGGGGGATACAAAAAGATTAAGTCCACCTTAGTCCCTCTAAGGATTAACCAATTGGCTCGACCAGGTAGTATCTGTTTCTAATTGATAAATACAGCGTTGCTGCGGATCGCCTCTTAATTGTAAATGGTCTACTTTTTGGGGTACTAATAGCAATAAACAGAAAGTATCTAGGGGCAGATTAGGATCCGGTGGTTCGATATCAAAGGCTGACTTGTCCATTGCTGGTGAGTTAACGAAATATGAGGTAGGATTTCCATTCTCCGTGTCTCCGCGTCTCCGCGTCTCCGCGTCTGTTGTGTCTCGCGTCTCCGCGTCCTTTTTTCCCTCACCCATTGCAGGTTTTCCTGGATCTGCCCAAGCAAATTGCGATCGCGCTGCGTCAGAAATATTATGCCAGGTTATTTTACGGGCTTTGAGTAAATCTGCATCTTCATCTTGAGCTTTAACTAAGCGTAGAACACCTTGAATCCGAAACTGTTCGCGGGTTTTAGTGAAATACCAGCATATTTCCCCTATTGCTTGCTGTTCGATGTCTTGAATCTTCGCACTACGTACATCGGTAATAATTTTGAGACTGCTGCGATCGTCTTCTAAAAAACCTCGAAACACTACTGTACGGTTACTAGGATAGCCTTCTGGGGTTACGGTAGCTAGCTGAAAATAGCGAGAATGGGGTTCGGAACGATTGCGGTGAAGGGCACTGGATAAAAGCGATCGCCAGGGAGGAAGCATAGATAGAGTTTGGGAGAATAAGTCGATTGATTAGGGTTTTGAAGTAATGAGTAATGAGCAGTAGTAGGACTTCAGTCCAAAAAGAAGAAGAAAAACAAGTCATACCAAATCCGGTATCGATATACCCGCTATATCTCACCCTGTAGAGACGTTGCATGCAACGTCTCTACAGGGTTGTCGCGGTTTACCAAAGCGGCTCCATTGTAACCGGATCTGGTATCAGCTTCCCTTAGAGCCTTCTGCCTTCTGCCTCCTGCCTCCTGCCTTCTTTATCGAGAGTAATGAGTAATGAGTCAAGAGTTCATGTTTGGGTTTCCCAGTTAAAGTGCTTTCGTTTTTGAGCTAAAAAATACCAAAACCACCGTACATGATATCACTGTGCAACATCATCACACAAAGACTTATCACTTTCTGGGGCATTGTGCTTCAAGTAATCCTTTACCCAATCACAAGCTTCCTGCATGAGTGAATCTAGAGTTAAATCCTCTAAATTCCACAATATCACTGTGTTATCTGTACTAGCAGAAGCAATGGTCTTTCCATCTGGGCTGAAGGCTACGCTGTTGACTGCTTTTTGATGACCTTGGAGGGTATGGAGTAGCTCTCCTTGTTGATTCCATAGCCTCACTGTTTTATCCCAACTGGCAGAAGCAATGGTCTTTCCGTCTGGGCTGAACTCTACGCTATTGACTACATCTTGATGATCTTGAATAGTATGGAGTAGCTCTCCTTGTAGATTCCACAACCTCACTGTGTTATCCCAACTAGCAGAAGCAATGGTCTTTCCGTCTGGGCTGAATGCTACGCTTTTGACTCTATCTTGATGATCTTGAATAGTATGGAGTAGCTCTCCTTGTAGATTCCACAACCTCACTGTGTTATCCCAACTAGCAGAAGCAATGGTGTTTCCGTCTGGGCTGAATGCTACGCTCCAAACTCTATCTTGGTGACCTTGGAGAATATTGATTGCCTCTCCCTGTTGATTCCACAGCCTTACGGTTTTATCCTCGCTAGCAGAAGCAATGGTGTTTCCGTCGGGACTGAATGCTACGCTCCAAACTCTATCTCTATGACCTTGGAGAATATTGATTGGCTCTCCCTGTTGATTCCACAACCTCACTGTGTTATCCAAACTGGCAGAAGCAATAGTCTTTCCGTCGGGGCTGAATGCTACGCTCCAGACTATATCTTCATGACCTATTAGCCGATTGCGTTCTCTGAATCCCTCTTGATAAATTACTGTCTGCAACGTTCTCGAAATTGGCTCTTTAAGTTCCAGTTTTTCAGTCCTCAATTTTTTCAGTAGCCCTCTTGCCCTGATTCCTTCAATTAAAACCTCAAATCCCCGATTTGACTTAGCTAGTATCAGAGACAATCGACCCAAAACCTGAATTTGACCTTCAGTAATTTTTTCTGCTCGTTGCCATTGATTGAATGCTACCGCACTAACACCAACCGCAACGACTAAGGCTGTACTGACAGCTACTAGGAATATTTTTTGTCGCTTAGCACTTTTTTCCTGTTCAGCTAATCGAGCTTCTGCTTCCTTGGCTCGTTCTGCTTGCAAGTGTAGCATTTGCTCTTGTCGGTGTTTTTCCTCTGCCTCTGCTACCGTAATTGCCTGTTCACTTGCCTCAATAAATACTTGCTTTGACACTCCCACGACTACGCTTCGCTAAAGTCGTGGGATTCTTCATTCCACGAACTAACTTGTCGAAAGCAGGTCTGAACCAACTAAGATAGAGGTTTGTTCTCCTGAAGCGTTTAGGGATTGCTC
>JAAHGR010000956.1 GCA_010672425.1 Symploca sp. SIO2E6 | reverse complement strand
CACAGTTCAACCACGTCCTTCTTCTCCCTGGGATTCACTGCCAGGGATTTCAGGAGGGAACTAAGAGTTGACTTGAGGACAGCCGGGAGGGGAACGAGGAGGAGACGACGGATTTGAGCACGGGATGGGGGAGAAGTCTAGGGCAAAAAAATCATGCAAAAAATGTTTAAATGCCAGCCAAAAGTTTATTGGCGTAGCCCAACTAAGCTCCTTAAATGTTAGCCTGGGCGTGGACACGAAGATTGGGGAGCTGAACCCTGTCGTTAAACTATTAACTAATCTTAGCTGAGTTTCCATCCGCTGGAGAAAACAGTCAATACCAAATTCGGATTAGTTATACCCGTTTTGAGAAAACCGCGAAATCCTGTAGAGACGTTGCATGCAACGTCTCTACAGGGTCGGATATAACGGGTTCATATATACCGGATTTGGTATCGCTGACCACCTACCACCTAACACCTAACTAAGATTGAGGTAATTTATTATAGTTGAAACTCAACTGACCAACCAACAAGCCTAAAATTCCAAACCCGATACCCATCATCAGAATAGTCAATTCCACACTACCAAAAACCACTACATTGGTTAGAACTAGGGTTAAAATCAGCGTAGTTAAGGCTGACATACTACCGATGATTAACGAAAGTTTGACACTAAAGTCACAGAAGATATAGTATCCTGTCCTCGCTAGTAAGTAGGCAACAAAAGGAACTAATACTGCTGCTACATATACTGCATAGAAAGACGCGATTAGATCGATAATTGAACCACCTTTCAAGGCAACTGCTAATCCCAAGAGGGCGTTGATTGCTACCACTAGCAGCCGATTCAGGTTAGATACAGGTAGAATCTCAAAATCTAAGACAATTTTGGTTTGCATCCGCAAGACGCTGCTGCCAACCCCCAGCGCTGGAACCAGTAAGGACATAATTAAAATAATACCTAGTGGTTGGTTACTACCACCGCCAATCCAGGACAAGATAAAGGGGATTATCTCTTTGCCATCAATGCCAGGAGGTAAAATTCCTGCATGTTTAGCTGCCACTACCACTGACGAGGGTAAAAAAGCGAGTAATAGTAGAACAATTGCTGCTAAAAGACAACCTTGATAGAGGCTACGTATATCCTTGGCTTGGACAACAAATTGTTGATACTTCATATCAATGAGAACCAGCAGTATTGTGGATAGGGAGATGCCTACTAGGTGCGGTGGCTCTACTTGTGCTAGGGAGGGAATAAACTCTAGGGATGAGTGCCAATAATCAGGTAAACCATGTAAAACCCACAGTCCGTAAACTAAAGCTAAGAAATTCAGGAGTAGCAAACTCTTAAAGAGCCAACTAGCTTTCTCCACTGGCAGCAAGGAAATTACCATCAACAAGATTGCCACAATCACCATACTAGGCAACACCGGTGCTCCCAAAACTTTAAGAATGAAGGCTCCGGTAATAATTTCGATTGCTTCGATACCAATCAGCGAGCACCAAGACATCAACCCGACAAAGATTTTCACACTTGCTCCGTAGCGCTTGCCCAAAAATGTCCAGATTTGCTCTACTTCTTGCCAGTAAAATTTGGCTAGTGCTAACAGAGCAATTGTCCCCAAAGCCAGGGACACGGGGTAAAGGCTACCAGCAGCATCCAAGGTCAATGCTTCCTCTGCACTTCCTAAAAGAAATCCCATTCCGTAATGGGCAGATACCAGCAAGGCAGCGAGGGAGAAGGTTCCAAGTTTACGGTTTTCAGACATGAAATTTTAGATTAGCGATCGCTCATAACAACCTAACACCTAACACCTAATTACGGTTGAGGTAATTTACTATAGTTGAAACTCAACTGACCAACCAACAAGCCTAAAACTCCAAACCCGATGCCCATCATCAGAATAGTCAATTCCACACTATCAAAAACTGCGACATTGGTCAGAAATAGGGTTAAAATCAGCGTGGTTAAAGCCGACATGCTACCGATGATTAAAGACAGTTTCACACTAAAGTCACAGAAAATATAGTATCCTGTCCTCGCTAGTAAGTAGGCAACAAAAGGAACCAATACTGCTGCTACATATACTGCATAGAAAGACGCAATTAGATTGATAATTGAACCACCTTTCAAGGCAACTCCTAATCCAAAGAGGGCATTCATAGCTGCCACTAGCAGCCGATTCAGGTTAGATACAGCTAGAATCTCGAAGTCCAAGATAGTTTTGGTTTGCATTCGCAAGATGCTGCTGCCAACTCCCAGCGCTGGAACCACTAAGGAGATAATTAGAATAATACCTAATGGTTGGTTACTACCACCGCCAATCCAGGATAAAATAAACGGGATTATCTCTTTGCCATCGATGCCAGGAGGTAAAATTCCTGCATGTTTAGCGGCTATTACCAGTGACGATGGCAATAAAGCGAGTATAAATAGAAGAATTGCTGCCAAAATACAACCTTGATAGAGGCTACGTATATCCTTGGCTTGGACAACAAATTGCTGATACTTCATATCAATAACAACTAGTAGTATTGTGGATAGGGAGATACCTACTAGGTGCGGTGGCTCTACTTGTGCTAGGGAGGGAATAAACTCTAGGGATGAGTGCCAATAATCCGGTAAACCATGTAAAGCCCACAGTCCGTAAACTAAAGCCAAGAAATTCAGT
>JAAHGR010000955.1 GCA_010672425.1 Symploca sp. SIO2E6 | reverse complement strand
TGTGTTGATGGGTTATTTGCTCAACATAGTCTTTTAATGATTCTTTGAACCTATTCAAGCTGATGCTATCCATTAGCACATTTCCTAAGAGTAGAATACTTATGCCTATTTTATGTCTAGGGTGGGCATTGTCAATAACTTCCAACAATGCAGCATGAGGGAGAGCCCTAGTTGCGGATGTAACTCTCCCTCATGCCCTTCTTTTTAGCTTTTAGTAGGGAAAGCGATCGCATTCTTAGAGTACTCTATAGGTGCGCACATTTTACCATGATAAGATAGCATCAAACAATCCAAGCCAAGTCAACTGAGTTCCTAATTCTTCAGATGGGGAGCAACCGTATAAATCACCTTCAGTAATTGCGGTAAACTTGCATCCTCTCTTTGTCTAGCATGTCGGATTAAATCGATAGAGCGCTGATTTTGTGTTCCACTGATTAGATGAGCTAACTCAACATCGTACTTAAATATCACCATATCAAATTGAGAGGGGACAAGTCGATTCAACAAGTTCAGTACATCTACCGGCGGTTCCTCCATTGGTACACTATCGAGATCTTGCACATCTACCGGAGGTTCCTCCATTGGTAAATCACCCAAATCCAAACCATGTTGCATAAAATCAGCCAACACAGTAGCCGCAGTTTCAGATGCCAAGGGATGAAAGACATCACTCTTGTAGGAATCACCAAAGTCAGAAACCCCTCGAATCACCAGCCAGTCTCGCCGCATTTTTTGACAGGCTGTAGCAAATCCGATAGCTTCCATTTCCCCAACCTTAACTCTGCCATGCTGCTGATCTTTGATATCCTCTAGCACCGAGGGGTCTTTGAGCAACTTTTCACCACTAGCAATGGCACAAACATCAATCTCAATGCTGCTAATAATATCCTTTTTTTGTAAAGATGATGACTCTGCTGCCGATACCGTGGGAAACTCCCCGCCTAGATGGAGAAAACCGGATGTCAACCTTTGTTGAATATTGTTATAGCGATCCTTGTGAGTCGCCACATAAAAAGTGACATCCTGTTGAATGCCATTAGGTACAGAGAACATATTAGGTCGAGGTTGTACTGCTTGAGTGCCATCCGCCAACTGTTTCCAAGCAGCTGACTCATAGCCTACTACCCGCTCAGAGAAAACCACCTCACCTAATTTTGCCTTATCTTGGATACCTGCGGCAATTCCCACTAACACTAACAACTTCGGATCATAAGTTTGGATTGCTTCGGTTGTTGCTTGGGAGGAATCGTAGTTACCTGCACTACCAATACAACCTAAAGCCAGACTATAACTTCTCTTGGTTGGTTCTGAATACAGCTTCCCGTGAAGATAAATCGTCTTACTATCCTGAGTGCGGCTTCGGTTATCGGGAAGATCTCGAATACCCAAAGCCGCCTTCACCGCCGCGAGTTCTTGAGGAATGACAGTTAAAACAACGATGTCAGCTTTGCGAGTTTCCATTTTGCTGCTTTTCCAGACAATAGGCAGAGCAATCAATATCACTGCACTATTTATGGGCTAATCCTTTGAGTAGTCTACAATCATCTGAATATTTACCATTTTAACTACTGAATCTAGATTTGCCCAGAGTCTCAAAGGAGTTTAAACGACCGGCGGGACAAGGGTTTCACCTGAATTTAACCCCAAAGCTTCATCCTTCAATTGTCAATAACTTCCAACAACAAAGCATAAGGGAGAGCCCTCGTTGCGGTTGTGACTCTCCCTCATGCCTTTCTTTTTAGCTTCTAGTAGGGAAAGCGATCGCATCCTTAGAGTACTCTATAGGTGCGGACATTTTCCCATGATAAGATAGTATCAAACAATCGAATCCTAGTCAACCTAGTTCCTAACAACTCCTTCCAACCCTGAGAATATTAGCGATGAAAACTATTTCTCTTCAACTTCCAGAAACCGTATTCTCTGCTCTGCGAAAAAGTCCTGATGAATTTGTTCACGAAATGCAGATTGCTGCTGCCGTCAAGTGGTATGAACTAGGTGAGATATCCCAAGAAAAAGCCTCAGAAATAGCTGGTTTAACTCGCGAAGAATTTATCCTGGCATTGGCACGTTATCAGGTTGACTTTATGCAAAATACAGCAGAAGAACTCGAAGAGGAAATGATGAATGTTAGTTAAGAAGGTAATTGTCAACTCTTCCCCACTCATTGTTTTGTTGAAAAGTCAACAGATCCCATCGTTAATCTTCTTAAGCAAAAAGCAGGAGAGTAAGAATAATGCCCACCAAAATATTCCGGCTTAATTGGGATTGGTGGGCAAAAATTGGTAAATTATCAGTAGTGGCGCGACACAGCTAAAATGGTGGAATAGGAAATCGACGGCTTCCTTGTCAAATAAGGGTTTGAGCCAAAATCTATTCCCTCATTTTAAGTGTGTCACGCCAGTAGTGCCGTGACACACCTAAAATGATTGAATAGATGTAGGTTGGGTCGAGGCAACGAGACCCAACGCTGGAGAGGGTTGTGTTGGGTCACTTTCTAAAGCTCTACCCAACCTACATTTTTAGCTGTGTCACGCCAGTAGGGTATGATATCAATTCCGGTTGTATCGGAATGATTAATAATTTGGCTTTTTGGTTAGAAAACATAGACGCTGGCGGGCGCAAGCATTGCGCCCCTACCAGAGTGAATATTATAC
>JAAHGR010000954.1 GCA_010672425.1 Symploca sp. SIO2E6 | reverse complement strand
TAACCAATAACCAACAACCAATAACCAATAACCAACAACCAACAACAAATAACCAACAACCAACAACCAACAACCAACAACCAATAACCAATAACCAACAACCAATAACCAATAACCAACAACCAACAACAATTAAAATAGATCAACTAATAGCTAAAGGTAGTATTGATCTTAGTCAAGGTGTACTCAACCTCGAACCAGTACAAGTGGAACTTGAGGATGCAGTACTAGGTTACCAAGGACAACTGTCTTTAGCCAAGGAAGCAGGAGTTTTCTACGTCAATAATCTCTCCTTGGATACCCTGCGCCACTTTGCCGCGATTCCCGATAACATCCAAGGTAAGCTCAATCTTAGGGGTGATTTAGGGGGTAGCTTAGAAGAAAATCTAGCTACCCTACAAATTCAGGGCGGGGAAATCTCCTTCGAGGATGCCACGTTTAATAATCAACCTTTAGAAGATATCAAGAGTGAATTCAGCTATGCCAATTCCCGCCTCAACTTTAATACTATCCAACCCTCTAGCCTCCAAGCCCAAGGGCAACTACCATTTCCCATCGTACCAGGAACTAGCGATCGCTTTAATATCGATGCTAAACTCGACACCGAAGCGATCGCGCTGATTGGCTTATTTACCCAAGGACTAGTAGAATGGGAACAGGGGGAAACGGAACTAGAGTTAGCTGCTAGTGGACGTATCAAGTTAGCTGAGCAATTAGAATTACAAGATTTAGTTGCTAAGGGTGGAGTTAGCTTCAACGAGACTATCTTTACTAGTAGCCAATTACCGGAAAAACTCTACCTCGACGGTAAGGTAGATTTAAACAACCAACGAATTGCCGTCGAGGAACTCGAAGGTAACCTCGCCGATAGTCAATTTTCCATTACCGGAGTACTACCCCTACTAGAACCTCTCGATATCAATAACCAATCCCAGCCTCTCACCATCGCGATCGCTCCTGGTAAGATTAACTTACAAGGTTTATATAAAGGAGACGTTGGCGGGGAAATCGTACTCACCGGTACAGCCTTAAGTCAGCCAGAAATTGGGGGAGAACTGAATTTAGCTTATGGTCAGGTATTCATTCCTGAGTTTATCACTAATCAGCAACCACCTCAAGATACCATTCCTGCTAGCTCCAACCCTGGGGTACAAACCAACAATCGCTCCCCTTTACCCGGTTTAGCCATCAACCCCAGGTTTAATAACTTCCACGTAGTACTTGGCAATCGCTTAAAAATTCAACCCCTACCGATCGCTCAATTCCAGTTTACCGGAGATTTAACCTTAAATGGACCCATATTAGAACCAGAAAAGTTAGCACCAGCAGGAACCATTAAACTGAGGCGGGGATATATTGAATTATTCGACAACGAATTTTATGTTACCCGCAATCCTCAAGTTAGCCAAGAGATTACCTTTATCCCGAACCGAGGACTCCTCAATCCCGACATCGATATCCAATTAGGAGCAGTAATTTCCGATTCCACCGGTAGCCGCAACTTCCTCGAAAGAGAAGAATTTGGTAATCGTAACGAAATTCGAGATACCAGTCAATTAGTATTAGCCAGACCACAACAAATCAAAGTTAACCTAAATATTGAAGGAGAAGGCAAGCAACTATTAGCCCTATTAGCAATAGATGATACCCAAGGTGATAGTTGTCAGCTTAACGAAGATTTGATTAATTCTACCATAGAAGGAGGAAGTTATTACTCACCAACAGAACTGCAAAAACTCGAAACTTGTCTACAATACGCCTACCTAGAAGATAAATCCAACTTCCGGCTACTCGGTTCTTCCTTAGTTACCCTCACCAGTGTTCCCTCCCTCAGTGAAACCGAAATTACCGCTTTATTAGGTAATAGTTTACTCAACACCCTAGAAGGCATACAGCAAAGTTCCGAAGACGGGGACATAGTAAATCAAATCATCGGATTTACCTTCACCCGGTTTGTCGTCGGACCCTTACTACGAGATATCACCTTCACCTTTGAAGAATCCGTGAGTTCAGTCGGCAGAAGCGTCGGCTTAAGTGATTTACGAGTCTTACCCATTGCCGAAGGTATTTATCAGGTAGGAGAAGACGCCTTTGTCGGTCTTTCCTACGACTACTTTTTCAATGAAGTTAGGGTGAGGTATGAGGTTAGGTTTTAGGTTGGGGAATTGGGAATGTAGAATGTAGAATGTAGAATGTAGAATTGGGAATTGGGAATTGGGAATTGGGAATTGGGAATTGGGGAATTGGGAATTGGGAATTGGGAATTGGGGAAAATTCCGTATCTTCGTAGGGGCGGGTTTAGGAATATCTTATCGCATTTATCGATAACTGTTGTACAAAACCCGCCCTAGCGATAACCTAACCGTTAGTTACGTTATATTTGTAGGGGCGGGTTTAGAGATATCTTATCGCATTTATCGATAACTGTTGTACAAAACTCGCCCTAGCGATAACCTAACCGTTAGTTACGTTATATTTGTAGGGGCGGGTTTAGAGATATCTTATCGCATTTATCGATAACTGTTGTACAAAACTCGCCCTAGCGATAACCTAGCCGTTGATTACGTTATATTTGTAGGGGCGGGATTAGAGATATCTTATCGCATTTATCGATAAATGTTGAAGTCGGAAGATCGTCTCGTAGGGAAAGAGTGTA
>JAAHGR010000953.1 GCA_010672425.1 Symploca sp. SIO2E6 | reverse complement strand
GGGGCTCCTGTGGCTAAGCTCCTGATTAAATCCTGTGGACCCCTTTCGGGAGTAAGCTGTTGATATTTCTGCAAATCTGCGATGCTCATCACACGACCATCGAAGTTTTCCTGGAGAAATTCTTCCCCCTGGTAACCAGCAATCCTAAATGAGGTTATCACTTCATCGTGCCAGTACATTTTCTGCTCAAGGTTGACGAAGCGAAAAAATATCCCTAGCACTAGAAGGATAGTACACAATAACAACAGCAAAGCTTGGGGACGTTTACTGTGGAGATTCATTGGCATAGGAAACTGTAGGGATTACATTAAGTTGGTGTGACCAGAGAGATTTTAGATTTTAGATTTTAGATTTTAGATTGAAGAATTCAAACGGTCACAAGCCCCTAAATTCATTATTTTACTCTTCCACCTGCCACAAATCGCTGCTTAAAGGTTCATCCAGAATTTTTTTGGCTCGCAGCACTAAAATTAGCCTTCCCAGGAGACTGACATCTGGCTCTTCTGGAAACCACTGAATTTCTAACTTTCCTGACTGCTCGATCGCAAAATAGCTATCCGGGTGCCATTCACAACTGTTCTGGTCTAGGACTAATAGTACATCCTCAAGTTTTGCCTTTGATTGATTAGGTAATTGATGACTATTACACAAAATCACTACTGGGTTTTGTGCTTTTCGGACTACTTGCCAACCCGGTATAGCTACCAACTTCTGTTGGCTAGATGCCTCAACTATGCCAAAAAGACCAGTAGACTTAATCGTAGCAACAGCTTCCCAATCAGCTATTGTCAACGGCAACTTACCAATCACTGGCAGTAAGCTAGGCATAAAGTCGTCAGCTTCGAGGCGATAGAAAGGTAATCGAGGAGGCTGATGCTGGTTACTGCCAAAACCATCCGTCAGCAACTGTTCAATTTGTTGCCGCGCCTCTTGGCTATGAGCAAACATTAAACCCCGTGCAATCAAACGAGAACGTTCTGACAAGTCGTTTTGTTGCCTAGCAACTTTCCAATACTGATAGGCGACAACATCACCGGGATGATCGGAAAATCCTTCCGGTGGATGGCTTCGGCGAGAAAACTCTTTGAGAGCCTTGGCCACTTCACGGGCTCCCTCTGAATCGAGGTTCCTAGCGACGATAAACTCAGCGGCTGCTGCTCGTTCTGGTTGAGTGAGAATGCGTAACTCATACAAGCTATCCGAGCCAGTACGCTCAAACCGCGATCGCACGCTCTCAGACACTCCCTCTTTCATTAAGGTATCGTGAACTTGAGCCGCCACAATCACTTGGTTTTGTTGAATTGGCTCAAAACCAGTTGCCTCAAAAATTGCCTGGGTACTGTAGCCTGCCTTTTGGAGCTGCTGACAAGCCTTACCCCATCTCACCCAATTACTTTCTTTGCGCCGCAGTAATTGTAATAATTCTTCAAAGTTGATATTTGCTGGGTCGGTTTGAGGACGCCCATCAGGAGTGCCTGGTGTAATTTCAGTCATCTATTTTGGTTAAGACGTTTATTTCTCTACAGTATGATCGTGAGATACAATACATTTCTAGTATTGATACTATCAGCTGCCAGTAATGAGTTTAGAACGACCCAAAAAACCCAAGATTCTGGTGGTAGATGACGAACCGGATAATCTCGATTTGCTCTACCGAACCTTTCGGCGCAACTTTCAAGTATTCAGAGCGGAAAGTGGAGCTGAGGCTTTATCGGTGCTAGCAAAGCAGGGAGAAGTGGCAGTAATCATTTCCGATCAACGGATGCCGCAAATGAAGGGAACGGAGTTTTTGAGCCAAACGGTTCCCCAGTTTCCCGATACTGTAAGGATTATCCTGACAGGTTTTACTGACGTTGAAGATTTAGTTGACGCAATTAATTCTGGGCAAGTATACAAGTACATTACTAAGCCTTGGGAAGCCACAAATTTGATCGAAGTAGTACGAGATGCTACCGAAACCTACGAACTGCTCAAGCAAAGGGCAGAAGCAATAGAGCTAGCCAATGCCCAAAAAGCAGTGCTAACAACCATTTTGCAGGTTGTTGAGGGTTCAGATAGTTTAGTTTCTTGCCTCAGGACAATGGCTAGACCTTTTGCCGAGAGTTTTGCAGCAGACTGCTGTATCTTACAACTAGTCGAAGATAACCAACTGCTTGCCGATCCGGGAATTTACACCCAGCCAGACAAGATAGAAAACCCCTTAGAAGAAGACCCCCTTGTCCCAGAAGTGCTAACCAATCGGGAACTCCTGCTGTGGGTGAATAGTTCCCCTGCTCAATCTCCCGATGTTGCTGAATATTACCAACAGACTGGTATCAAAATGCAGTTGTTAATTCCAGTACTCTACCGCAGTCAAGTGCTAGCCATCTTATCTCTTCAGTGGCAAGAAACAACCAAGCATCTGCCAGAGGAGCAACTCCAACTGATTTATCTGTTAGCGCAGCAGACTGGTTTAGCCTTGACGATCCCCCTTGGCTTACATTCTTGAGAAGGTCGAATTGAGAATTGAGAATTGGGAATTGGGAATTGGGAATTGAGAATTGGGAATTGGGAATTGGGAATTGGGAATTGGGAATTGGGAATTGGGAATTGGGAATTGGGAATTGGGAATTGGGAATTGGGAATTGGGAATTGGGAATTGGGAATTGGGAATTGGG
>JAAHGR010000952.1 GCA_010672425.1 Symploca sp. SIO2E6 | reverse complement strand
TTGAGGGAACAGTTACACAAAAGTCGGTTGAGCCGCATCATCTATAGGCTACCGAAAAATATTATGCTAATTACCATAGCCAGTGGGGCGCTATTAGTCATGGCTTCGGGAATTGGCATTATGTTCACCGGATCTCGCTTTTTTGATGAAGTCAAGGGGTTGTTTAGCGTCTCCCAGACAGCACCTGAAGTTGATGTACGCTCTTTGGTTGTTTCTCAAGTACAGGGTGCTAGTGAGCTGACAACTGCTGTTTTTACCATGGAAGCAGTTGTACCCACCAGTCAGGATCGAACCATCGCTGGATATCCGGTTGGCTCTACTAAACTGCTCTACATTGCCTATGGTGAAGTGCGAGCTGGAGTTGATTTAGGAGAGCTCAAGGTTGAAGATGTCAATATTGTTAATGATACTATCCAATTACAGTTACCCCCTCCCAAGCTACTAGACAGCAAGATTGATGTGAGTCGTTCTCAAGTATATGACTACGATCGCGGTTTCTTGGGTTTAGGGCCAGATGTCGCACCTCAGTTACAGATGCTAGCGCAACAGGAGACTCTGAAAAAAATCGAGGCAACTGCCTGTAGGGAGGATTTGCTACAGCAGGCTAATGAAAGAGCACAATTGGTTGTTTCACAGTTACTGATGACAGCTGGATACAAGGCAGTTGAGGTGAAAACTCAATCTCCTGCCAATGGTGTTTGTTTGTGAGTGAAATACGAATTAGGAAGCGTCTCGCTCGCGCTTATGTCCAACGCGAGCAAGATGCCAAATGCGAGCAAGATGCTCGCACTACTGGCGTGACCCAGCTAAAATTTTAGATATTGGAATTTAGAAAATGATTGAAATCTTAGGAGTTAGAGATGGATCAGGCACTTGTTGAGAGTGTTTTACAGCTTCCCCCCAGCGATTTCCGTACAAACTAGTTTAAGCAGTTGTTGGTGATGTGTTATTCATCATCGCTGTTGCTCACAGCCATAGAAAGCCAAATTACTGGATTAATCGGGTCTAATCCACTACCTCTATATTCAGCTGGACTAAATTTATATTTATAGGCGCACACATTCTCCCATGGTAAAAGGATACCATAAAAACGACGCGATCGCTACAGTCAAACTAGCTTATGCAAAAAAAAATTAGAGAGTTGAAAAGCTTACTCTTGGAAGAAAAGGATACAGAAGAATGAAGTACACAATCGTTATTCAGTGGTCAGAAGAAGACCAATGTTATATTGTACTACTTCCTGAGTTTGAGGATGTAATGCAGCCCTGCACTCATGGAGATACTTACGAAGAAGCGCTCAAAAATGCTCAAGAGGTTCTTGAACTTTTGATTGAGACGAATCTTGAAGAAGGAAAGCCTCTGCCAGAACCCAAGATTTTCAACCAATCATTTCAAGTTGCTTGACATACTCCCGGTGTTAACTGCGGGAGCAGTATAATGGGGGATTCTTAAACTCACATTTAAGAGTGAGTGCTTCACCGATTGGTAACTAGGCACAGCCCCCGTCCCATCATCTCCACAGGCGTTTTTATACACGCTATGCCCTAGCGCATTTTCTTCAATACCACGATTTCTGATTACTTGTGCTGCAGCTATATCTGGAGTGTGTTTTGTATCCACATTCAGGACAATGATGCTCTCTGATTCCCAGGCTTTTTTTGCCAGTATGAAAACCACAATTAGGGCATATTTGTGAGGTGAAATTCTTATCCACCTCAGCCACAAAAACATATAGCTTCCAGGCTACCCATTTAAGAATGTTCACAAATTGTCCAAAAGCCGCATCCAGACAATGCTTAGACAGCATTCCTCTTCCCCATGACCTAAAATCAATATCCTCTATAAATATTGATTTTCCTTGGTCACAAAGATGGTGCGCTAACTTAAAATGCCAGTCTTTACGAGTATCAGAAATCTTTTAGTGTAGTCTAGCTATTTTCTGGTTAAGCTTGTCTCGATTATTCGACCCTTTTTTCTTATTTTTTAATCTACGTTGCAGCAACTTACGCTTGCTTTGTAGCTGGTTTAAAAAGCGAGGTCTATCCACAAGTTCTCCATCAGAAGTTGCTAAAAATTTATCCAAACCCAAATCAATTCCCAAAGGATGTCCCTTAAACTGAACCTCAGGAATATTCACATTTAATTGCATTGAGAGCATCACAAAATAACCAGATGCTCTTCGTACAATACGAGCTTGTTTTATTTCAAAGCCATCTGGAATATCCCTTGATTTTCTAAACTTAACCCATCCTATTTGTGGCAATTTTATTTGATTTACTTTGACACAATCTTTGAGCATTTGAGGATACAGGTAAGAGTGCATCCTGTACTTGTTTTTAAAGCGAGGAAAACCTAACTTTTTAGACTGCATATCAGCAAAAGCTCTGTCCAGAGTTCTTAAAACTTGCTGTAGCACTTGAGCGTTAACTGATCTGAGCAGTTCGTTAGTCTTCTTCGCTTTTGTTAAGGCTTTTGCTTGATTGTGATAATTGGGATAAGGGACATCACATGGAATAATATATTCCTGTTCTAGAGAACAAGCATGATTCCGGCGATTTACGAGATTTCAACCAATCCTTACGCTCTCTGAGCGCATAGTTCCAAACAGAGCGGCAAACTTTTAAGGTCTGTTCTATGACAGATATTTGCTGCTTGTTTGGGATTAGTTTGA
>JAAHGR010000951.1 GCA_010672425.1 Symploca sp. SIO2E6 | reverse complement strand
AGAGCAATCAGTCCAGCACTACTACCACCACTCACAAAACCAGTAGCGATCGCTACTGCTACCGTTTTCCAGGAGTAGCGCACAAGAAAGGAGCCGTTGACAGGTTACCTGCAACCAGGTGATAGAGGGCTAAATTCAATGTATTTTGGCAGTTATCAGAATTTTTGGCATGTTTATTTTGGGCGATTTGCATGGCTTTATTCAAATCAACTTTGGCAGAATCTGTCTGGTGGAGGATGAGGTAAGTAAAACTACGAAGGTATAGATGCCAATCATCGCTGGGATCAAGGAATTGGCTGTGTTGGGTCTATATGTGAAAAATGGGATGCTACCGAAATTGTCGGTAATCCGCAAGGTTATCGACATGGCAGGTTTTGTCTAAGAGTTATCGTAGAATTCGATAAGATATTCCATTACCGGCAAGGTTATCGACAGTCTGGGTTTTGTCTAAGAGTTATCGTAAAATACGATAAGATATCCGATTACCGGCAAGGTGATCGATAGGCCGGGTTTTGCCTAACCGTTATCGTAAATACGATAAGATATCCGATTACCGGCAAGGTTATGGACAGGGCGGGTTTTGTCTGAGAGTTATCGTAGAATGCGATAAGATATCCCATTACCGGTAAGGTGATCGACAGTCTGGGTTTTGTCTGATAGTTATTGTAAAATACGATAAGATATCCCATTACCCGCCCCGACAAACTCTTAGTTCTTAATTCCCTAAGATACGAAAGTATAGATGCCCATCATCTCTGGGATTAATTTCAAGAGCATGGTCAAAGTCTTGTAGCGCTTCTTCATAGGGTTCCATTAAAATATAGATAAGGCCAAGGAATAGATGTAGGTTGGGTCGAGGCAACGAGACCCAACATCGGAATTGGCTTTGTTGGTTCTAAGTAGGTGGACAAAATTAACTATAAAAAGAGACCTAACCCCCTAACCCCCTTCCCTGCAAGGGAAGGGGGAAGACTCCCCTCTCCTTGTAGGATACCAATGGCGAATGGGGGGTCATATCCTTCAAGAAGTCGGGTATCTTGGCATGTCAGAGATAATTTTGTGCATTCATGGCCTCCATGGTCGTAACGATTGGATCAGATCTTGTCCCTTGGTTGATTATCTTGGGGGACGGTTGACTCGAATTAAGTGATCGCTTAGTTTTTCTTCCTTGGATAGAGCCTTATCAATCTGTGTTGCTAATACTTCTACATCCCGATTATCTTTACAGACTATAATACCAGCATGGTTTGGTTGCTGAAGATGAAGTCGGATGAAATCCCGTCGATTTTGTGTCAAAACTGCCCTGTTTTGACTGATCGCAAAAGCTAATACTTCTGGATCAGATCTGCCAGCGTTTCCAGCTTCTTGTACAGTAAGAATATTGTGACCGAAACTGCGTAGTAATTGCACCACTGGCAGAGGAAATTGTTCATCAGCATATAAGTTTGCCATAATTTATGCTATGCTTCTTCCTGTTCTCGTAGCGCTGTTTCAATTTCTTCTGGGTGTGCTTCAGCATAAGCCCAAACATTTACTAAGTCAGCAGCACTCAAATGAGGATAAAACTTGAGAAGTTCAGCATCGTTAGAACCTTGACGACTTAAACTCACTAGCAACCAAACGGGAATACGAGTATTGGTAATGCAGGCATCGCCACCACATACTCCTGGAGTCTTGGTAATTCCTGGTGAGCCCTTTTTTAAGGCTTGGGTTAATATACTTATCGCTTGAGCTTTCTGTGCCGGAGTTAGGGCAAGAAGTTCGGTTGCTAATTCTTGGATGGTCATGGGGAAGGTCGAAGGTCGAAGGTCGAAGGTCGAAGGTCGAATAGGGAATTGGATTGGTTACGATCGCTTCTTTAATACTAAGCTGTCTTTTAAATGTTGACTTGAATTATGCGATCGCTTACCGTTCAGATACCCCCCATTCGCCAGCGGTATCCTTGTAGGAGAGGGGTTGGGGGAGAGGTTTTACAAGTAATTGTGCTTAACTACTTATATGTGAAACATGGGATGCTACCGAAATTTTCGGTTATCCACAAGGTTATCGACAGGGCGGGTTTTGTCCGACAGTTATTGTAGAATGCGATAAGATACAGCGCTTTGCACTCTAATGAAGTACACTCTTCTAAAAGTCCCCGTGGAACTAAAAGCAAAGCATCCTCTGGCAACTCCTGTGTAAGTCAAAGCGTAGCATCCTCTGGCTTCCCCCTTTCAAAGGGGGACGGGAGGGGGATTCCAAGGGGGATGCGAGGGGGATCAAGAATGTACCGCTTGCGCAGAGCAAACTGCTGTATCGACAGGGCAGGTTTTGTCTAACCGTTATCGTAAAATACGATAAGATATCCGATTACCGGCAAGGTGATCGATAGGCCGGGTTTTGTCTAACCGTTATCGTAAAATACGATAAGATATCCGATTACCGGCAAGGTGATCGACAGGGCGGGTTTTGTCTAAGAGTTATTGTAAAATACGATAAGATATCCCATTACCCGACCCTACGAGTTATTAATTCTTAATTCTTAATTCCCTAAGAGTTGCCTTAATTTGCTGAGCAGCAGTATTTTCAGGAAACACTTGCAACAAATTTGTCAAATCTCGAATAGTTTCTCTGATCTGGAATTGGGAAGCACCTTGCTGGAGTGCAGTTTGATAGAAATCTTGAGCCGTTGACAGGTTACCTGCAA
>JAAHGR010000950.1 GCA_010672425.1 Symploca sp. SIO2E6 | reverse complement strand
TGGGATTGACCGGCCCGATAACTTATGTCCCCGACATCAGAGCCACTTCTGGTAGTGTGGAAGAAAGAGGTAGCCAGTCTATCCCCATTACCAGTAAGGTTGAGATAAGACAATCTGACCCCCAATCGTTCAGAGCCAACACTTGGTGGCGAATAGTTGTCGATACTTACACTACCTTCAAAAGGGTCATTCTCTGCTATACGCACAATCAGAATACTTTTTCCCTGTTGGGTTCCCATCCGCAGACTGGCTTCAATATTCTCAAACAAAGGGTCAGCTCGTAATAAACGCAATTGGTCTTCCAAATCAGCCGTATTAAGAGGTTTTCCGGCTCCCAACTGTATTCGAGAGCGTATATAGTCAGGATTCACACGAATGTTTCCCTCGATTTTAATCTCTTCGAGACTTCCTTCCAAGATGCGAATTGTGACCATACCTTCCTCAATCGGTTGGTCTACCAAAATCGCCCTAGAAGTGATATAGCCTTTCTCCAGATACAACTGAGTAATCTGATCTGCAACTTCTTTGAGTTGTTGGAAAGTGAGGGCACGACCTTCAAAAGGTTGTACTATAGCATTTAACTCCTCAGGAGAAAAAACAGTGCTGTCAATGACTTCTATTTGCTGCACTTGAACTTTCTGTGAGTCGCTATCGGTGGATTCTCGAGGAGGTAATGGTGGTGAAACTGGTTTTGTGTCTTCTGAATCTGGTATTGGTTCTGGAGTAGGAGCAGGTTGTGGGAAACGGTCTTCGTTCGGATTAGGTTGTAGAATCTCTGGAGGAATAGGTAGGTTCTGGGTTTGTAGAGAAGGGGAAGTTCCTGCTCGAGCAGCAGGGGTCTGAAAGAACATGATTAGTAAAAGGCAGAAGGTTCTTACAGATATTCCTGCATAAGCACTAATCGATAGGGATTTTATACCACTATTACCAATAATGCCTACAGAGGTTCTTGAAAAAGACCCTGTTTTGAAGGAGAATAAAAGATTCTTCCTTTCTGGCTGCTGCCTCCTGTCATCTGACTGGAAAATAAACCACATCTTCAAACCCAATACCTAATACCTATACCTGAGATATTTTCAACCACGTTTAGTCCCTCGTTTTAGCTTAAGTCTTCTAAGCAAGTCTGGCAAAAAAAAATCCCCCTTTCAGGGGCAGAGATGGGGGAGATGAGGGAGCTGGGGAAGAAGAATGGGAGCTGGGGGAGCTGGGGAAGAAGAATGGGAGCGATTACCGAGCAGTATTGGGCTGGTTGACCTTGGGAGCTCCAAGCTACCAAAACTAGGATAAATGCTTCATTTCTTCTTACTTGTTACTTGTTACTTGTTACTTATTCTCCCAAGCCCTAGCTAACTGCCTTTAGGCTAACCATTCCAGAACCGCATCTTCTTTAGCGTTGGTATTGCGAGATGGCGTCTCGCGATGGAACTTCATCTGGATCGAACGGGTTTGCTCGCCATCTGCTGCCACTGCCATAATCGGGTAGTCAATCAAACCATCTTGGAAGGACATCTGGAAGCGGAAAGTACCATCAGGATTTAGTTGAACAGGCCGTCCGCCAATGGTAACTTTGGCATCAGGTTCGGTGGCACCATAGACAATCAACTCCGCATCCGCAACCAACCAGAATTTGCGAGGACGCATTGGAGGCATGGAAGCGGAGAAACCAACACCAGACATGTTCAAACCAGACATGGTTGGCAAAGCCCACATACCAACCCCAGAGGGGAAGACATAGGAACTGAGAGCTTGTTCGGGAGCCATGGAACCTGGAACATGCTGCATGGAGCCAAACAGAGAACCAGCAATACGCTGAATTTCAGCAGATTGAGCCATATCAAAGATTTCACCATAGATGGGGTTGTCTGCTGCACCCACACCTGCCGTTCGTTTGCCCGGAGGAACAAGTTCGACGAAAGTCTGACCACGCACTTCTTGCTCCCAATTGAGGGTGATGAATTGCTCATCAACCCAGTCACTGGGGTAAACGGGAGGAACATGTACTTGGGCAGAGCGAGCTAAAACCAACCAGCGTCCATCAGCACAACGATAACCAATATCCACTATATAATCGCGATCGCTTACAGGTAAGGGCAGATACCATTCCCGTGCTAGCTCATCACAAGGATATTCCTGGATGCTATGAGGACTTTGATAGTCAAGGTTGATATCCGTAGCGTCATAAATCCGCAAAGCTAGCTGTTGTCCTCCCTGACTCCGCAGGCTTTCCTTATGCTCATTGGGAACATCCCAATAGGTGTAAGCCCATTGCGGATCCCGGGGCATCAAGACAATCCGACTTTCACCGTAGCCTTCGGGTAAATCTGCTAAACCCTCATCTACAGAAGCAAGGATACCAGCTTCCCGGTCTTCTTGACCTAATTCAAATTTCGCTGCTTCCACTTCTGGTTGTGCCTCCACTCTCAGAGATGGAGTAGTGGAGACGTTCGTATATTTTGCTTGTTTAATTTCCGCCAGTAATTGCGCCTTGCGCATTCGGCTGTAACGGGAGATGCCATAATCACTAGCAACTTTGCGCAGTTGCCGCAAAGTCATCTCTTCTAGGGGTGGACGTTCTTGTGCCATAGGTATGCTCTCCAATAGTTAGGATTGAAAGTATTTAAAGACTGATGAATTTAAGGTGTTAGTCGTCCGGCAACACATCCAATGCTTTACTGCAAAGCAAAAAAGA
>JAAHGR010000095.1 GCA_010672425.1 Symploca sp. SIO2E6 | reverse complement strand
TCTCTACTCTAACGAAGGAGACAATCAAGAAGCGATCTTTTACTACGATAAAGCTATCAAGCTTAATCCTAACTTTTCCACAGCTTATTACGATAGAGGACTGGTTTACATTAAATTGAGAGATAGGCAAGCAGCTACTTCTGATTTTCAGAAGGCAGCAGAACTCTTTCAACAACAGGGAAAACCATTTTTTTCTCAACAAGCATTGGCAAAAATCACATATCTTCAAAAAACTCTATCTGTAGTAGAAGAAAACAACATTACTCTATATGAGGGCTCTGCTCTAAATACTACCTATCAATTACCTGGCAAGATATCTATAGAAATTGAAGTTATTGAGAGCGATAGTTTGCCTCGTATGTTTCAAGTTTGGATGGCTTTTTCTCAAGGACTTTATGGTCAAGGTTTGTTTGAGGGAGTTATTAATCAAAACAATGTTCTAGAGTTATCTGGAATAGTTGAAAACTTGAATAGTGGTAGTTTTTTTAAAACTGATATGCATATAGAATTTTTGGCAAATGAGACGATCAGAGGTACTTACTCAGTTTATGCTGGTGTTCTTAGTCTTCAAGGAAGACCTCAAAATGGAGAGTTTACAGCTTCTAAAGTTAAAAGAGTGAGCGAGGAGATTCTCCTGGAAAGCCCTGAAAATCCTGAAGTATACTTAAAACGAGGTGATGCTCACCAGAGTCAAGGAGATTATACAGAAGCGATCGCTGATTATACGGAAGCGATTCGTCTCAGGTCTGATTATGTAGAAGCATACTTTCAACGAGGGATTGCCCATGCTTTGCAGGGAGAAAGTCAGAAGGCAATTGAGGATTTCAATGAAGTTTTGAACATAAAGCCTGACTTATGGATTGCTTACTATATTCGAGGCTTAGTCCGCATTGATATGAAAGACTACCCAACTGCAATTGCAGATTTTGACCAAGTTTTTTTGAACGTTCAGGAGATTGTAGGAATTGGTGTTGAAATAGAAATTAATTCCCAAACTAGGGTTCCGACGATTCTATCCGTAACTGACAATTTGCCAGCTTACCAAGGAGGAATAAAAGTAGGCGATCAAGTGATTGAAATTGATGAGCAACCTACCGCCAATCTGAATTTAGAAGAAGTAGTTGATTTATTACGTGGTCAGAAAGGAACTCAAGTGACTCTAAAAATTATCCGCCCAGGCAATGGGGAATTTGAGGTTACTATGACTAGAGAGCTAGTTGTTAATATACAATTAGCTAAAGTTTACTATAATAGAGGGCTGGCTCGTCTTGAACTTGAAGACAAGCAGGGAGCGCGAGAGGATTTACAGAAAGCCGCAGACCTCTATAAACAACAAAATAATATAGAAATGTACCAAACAGCCTTGGAAAAACTCAGAGAGCTTCAGTAGTGTGCCTTTTCTCTCCTTCTCATTTTTAGAACAACTAAAAATTAATCAAAAGTGAATGAATCAATAATTTTTTGTGCAACTTCTTCAAATTCAGAAAATCTTGCCACTTCCGCTTGATAGGTAACGATATAAACATGATTGTCTTTTAATGTCCAAAACTGTTTAAGCTTAATTTCCTGGTTTTGTTGTTGTTGGGTATAGACGATTTTAGTGGCTTCAAGACCAGCTAAATTACTGCTAACTGGGGTAATGGAATCTGATGTCAATTCTTGACTAATTTTTGTTACTGTCTTCTCTGTATATTCCTCTAGGGTGATGGGAGATTTCCAAAACTCAATGTTAACTATAACACTTGCTGGGGCAGAATCAGATGAATTATCTTCCATAACAACAAACTTAACCACTTCTCCTGTGATTAGTTCGCCTTGGACGACTTGCCAATTTTTGGGATATTTTATTTTCCAATTATTGGGATAGGGAATTTGAATAGGAGCATTTAACTGTTCTTTGCTAGGGTCGTATAATTGATAAAAATTTATTGTTTGTGCGATAATTGAAACTAATATCAAAATACCCACCAACGCTAAAATAGCGATAATCAGTTTTCTCTGATGGGCTATTGATGGCTTTTTCTTGAACCAAACCAGAGGAGTTGCAGCAGGATTCTGAAAAATAATGGGCAAACCTCTCACCCCTGGAAGCTCCCTTTCTAATCCTTCCTCCGCTAGGCGTCCTCTCGCCGTTCGCACCGCCACGTATAAAGACTTCCCCGAAGAAAAAGCTTTGAGAAAATGCTTCAAGAATTCCTGTGCTACTAGATCTGGTACAGGTTCTCGCATGACGATCGCTTGAGGAATTTGCAACTTTTCCAACTCCTTAGCTAATCCTAGCCCATCACAAGAGTTGAAAATGGCTAACTGCAAACTGCTTGCAATAGCTGTTCTTAAACCGTCTTTTAACTCACCAATAGTAAGACTTTCCGTTTGATTAATGTAAATGCGACCTACTTCTCCTTCTGTATGGCTGTGTCCAGCAAAGAAGAAAATATCCCAGTGTTGCTCCCAGAGCTGTTTGCTAATTTCTCGCTGAGGAGGTTCTACTAGGAAAAAAGTCTCTGCTCCTGGCAGATTTTCCAAAAACTGTCTATCAGCTGTTACGTTAATTCCCTCGCTATTGCCCAAAATTGCTAGGATTCTGATTTTCTTGAGAGAAGCTAAGATTCTGATTTTCTTGAGAAAAGAATGATTTTGCTGAACAATTGGTTCAAACAGAAGAGCCCCAATTGCCACCTCAGACTCAGTATATTCTTCAAATAACTCCGTCAAGTGCCAAGGTAGTCGCTGCACATAGCTATCCCGTGCTTGAATGATAAAGCGAATGGATTCCGAGCGACTCAAGTTTTGTAACAGCCGATCCCGCAGAGGTCGGAACGATTCCGAGTGCAGCCAGCGATTGAGGCTATCTCGCAAGTTTTCAAGGGTTTGGCGGCAGTCGGCAGTGGTAGACACATTGGTAATTTGGGCAGCAGGTGCTGTCAGCCTCAGAATGGTAGGCAAGTGCCTGTAGCTCGACTGCCACTGATCATAGTATTGGGGAATTTCTGGAGCACTCGGCAATCTGCCCGGAATTTCTAAGTAAGGAAAGGAGCCTTCTTCTGCAATTTGCAGGATGACGGGAAATCCCTGTTTCCAGCTCCCTTCTCCTAGCTTGATGGTCACCAACTTAGTCATTGCCACTACCTATCTTTACTTAAAAGATGACTAAATGTTTCCAAAGGGAAGTTTCCTAGAGAATAAAATCTTCCGTAATAGTCACTTCTCCCAGTGCTAGCCTGACACTGAACTGTTCTCCCGGCAAAGCACTAAACTTAAGTTGGATGTAATGATCGAGTCTCTCTCCATTGCTTTCTCTCGCCTCAGTTTCCAGAAAGGTATTCCCTGTCTCATCTAGCACTACCAATTGTAAATGGGGAGGCAAATACTTCTGGTTTCGCAGAGGATAGACTCTCAAGAGAACCGCCTTCGTTTGGTCAAGTTTGGGCAAAACAGCAACCATCAGGGCTATTGGATGTTTTCCGATGAGCATTCCTAAATCTTTGACTCTCCTCAACCCACCTGCTAGGTTACTCGGGTTGAGCCGCCACAAACTTTCTGCTGTACTCCAACGGGTTTCTTCATCTTGAGTCGCTTCTATCAAGTGAGTTAGAGCCGCTAGTACCTCAGAAGATGCTGTTCCTATCTCTCCTAACTGCACTGCTGCTTGCCTGAGGCGATACTCGTCTTGACTGGTATAAATCGTCTCAATTAAATCGCTAACTATTTTTAAATCTATAGAAACAGCCCTAGGCTCTCGCAATGCATAAGCATAACCAAAACTGTTTTCTCCAGAAGAAAAAAGCTGTTCAATAGTTTGCCAGCTTTCCTCAAAAACATTTTGGAACCATTGACTCAAATTCACTCGGCTTTTTGAGGGAACTGGAAGAGGTTGCTCCTCTTCAACAGCAAAAAGCTTTTCTAAGCGGAAATCTTCGCTAGACTTCTGCCGCTCCGGTAAATGATTAAGTTTTTCCAGAATGGCTGCTTGGTTAGTTTGCGCTGTCTCAAAATCAGGGGAAATAGAGGAGATCTGTTGGTAGGCAATCCCAGCTTCTTGGTATTCCTCTCTAGCTTCCTCATATCGCTCTAAACGAGTTAAATAGTCACCCATCAATTGAGCAATTCGACCGTCTAAAAAGGAATTTCTTTCCTGATTTCTGCTAACGTCCGACATAGTTCATTTGCCTCCTGTTGGTTGGCTTGTCCAAAAACTTCAATCCACTCCTCTTTGGCTCTCAGGGAATCTTGCCAGTAGGCATGATAGAGAGCTTCAGCCAGATTGCCTCTTTCCCGATAGTACCGCTCCAAGACCTGATGAGCTGCTTGCGTCCTCTCCTGCCTCTGCTGGAAGTTGAGGCGGCGGATGAGCGGGTGAAGGCGATACCATCCCTCAGCTTGTTGCTCTGCTTGCCAGATAAAGGAAAAACTGAGTAACGTTTGAAAGGCTGCGTAGGAAGGATTAAATTTCAGTGATTCACCCAGATGGAAGTAAAGCTCTTCATTGAATGCTCGGCAAGCACTCAGGATGTAAACTGCATCTTCAATTTCTCTGTCTACATATTTCAGCAACCTTTCGACTAAAATCGCTAATTTTTGGTTGAATGCCTGCCCTGTCTGGGAAACTGATTTAAAATCAGCAGGGGTTAGTGATTTTTTCTGCTCCTGTGCTGTCTTGACGAGATCTGCACACAACCCCAGCAAGAACGGATGTACGGAATCTACATCAAAGCTAGTATAAGCAATCAGGCTTTGCCGCAGTCCCGCCTGCTCAATTCCAACTTTTTGCAGGTATTCTAGTGCGTCTACTGTTTTAAAGTTAGTGACTTGCTTGCACTCCAGTTTATCTGTCGAAATTGAGCAATAACTAGCTTGATGCCAGCGAGGAATTTCCCGACCTGCCATGACGATAACAACTTGGGGTAACTCCAATAACTGCGACAACAGGCATCGCAACCATTCATCCTGTTTAAAAAACCCTGCCTTCCCGCGATCGCGCCCCTCTCCCCAAGAAGCTTCATGAGTGTCGAAGAGCAGGACGAGTTTTTCAGGAGCGCCCTGTCTCTGCATGGCGATCTTGAGATCTTCAGCAAAAAAGTTGGGCAAAGCAGCGATCAATTCCGTCTCAGGATCTAACTGCTCAATCCGCTCAAAATCTTTTTTCTGGAGTCCTCGTCCGTGTAGGTAGCGGTTCAAATCATTGCCCAAGTATTTAGCGATGATATTTAAACTGCTGGCAGCCAGGAGCGCTAGAGCGCCTGGTAAGGCAAGAGCTGCTGCTACCTCTTTATTATTTTTAAAAATTGTTGTAATGGTGTTAACAATTTCGCCCACTAAAGAAAGCTCTGAAGCAGGAAAAAATTGAGTGATATCAGATTCATTCTTTAGTTTTCCTTGATATTTAAGATACCAAATACAAGCAAATTCATAGAGGGGAAAAGATAATTTATATCCCAAGCGCTTGGCATTACTCACTAACTGTTTGTGTAACATTAGCAGTCCACCAAAGGAGTCTTGGGGTTGCTCTTGTTGGGAAAGCTTTGGTGGGGGTTCAAAATCTAGCAGTGCAGCTGGTATAACTTGAAAGTCACATTCCCAGTCAGTAATCGTCTTGATAAACTCAACACTTTCAGAATAAGTTTTTCTTTTGAGTTCTTGCCAAGTCTCTAAGGGAAAAAGCTTACAACAGTTTTCCTGTAAGAATTTTAGCAGCAGTGACTTGCCATTACCCCCATCGCCATAAAAGAATAAAATTTTATTAGGATGAAGCTCATTATCATTCAGATATTCAGCAAACCGAAAGGTTAACTCATGTCGGTTGGCAAAGTGGCGGAGGGCTTGATTTATTTGAGTTAACGAGGCTTTTTGGCTAATCTGGTCGCTGATACTCATAGCTATATTATCTTAATTGCACTAAGATAAGCCGAAAGTGTTGTTTAAACTTGTTGTTAGTCTATAGCTTGGGAATGCACTTTGAGAGACCAAGCCTCTCAAAATGTATTTAGAAATGAGCGGTAGAGAGACAGCGCCCCAAAAAGAAGGTCTGAAGAGCTCCTGAGTAAACTACATCTTCCCAATTCCCAATTCTAAATTCTACATTCCACCTTAGTTCCACCTAAACCACAGTAGCCACCGGGGTTTTTTGCCAGGTATTGCTGATGGTAGTCCTCTGCATAGTAAAATTCAGGAGCCTCAATAATTTCAGTGGTAATACTTCCATAACCAGCTCCCTTCAGCGCTTCCTGATAAGCATCTCGTGAGGCTTCGGCTAGCTTCCTTTGGTCTTCTGAATAGACATAAACCCCAGAACGGTACTGAGTACCATTATCATTACCCTGACGCATACCTTGGGTAGGATTGTGGCTTTCCCAGAAGACTTTCAAAATCCCTTCATAACTAATCACTTTGGGGTCAAAAACTACTAACACCACTTCATTATGACCCGTCATCCCGGTGCAAACCTCTCTATAGGTGGGATTAGGTGTTACCCCAGCAGCATAACCTACTGCTGTTGTGAATACACCTTCCTGCTGCCAAAACTTACGTTCTGCTCCCCAGAAACATCCCATACCAAACATGGCTATCTCTAGTCCATCGGGGAAAGGAGGCTTCAGAGGATTACCATTGACATAGTGAGTAGAAGGAACTGGCATAGTTTGTGTCCTTCCTGGTAATGCCTCCTCAACAGTAGGCAAAGTGAGCTTCTTACCAATTCCAAATAGTCCCATGAGTCTAAATCCGCTGCTTTTACCAATTTATATTGTAGTCGGCAAAAGCAGTTACTGGGGGATGGGGGGATGGGGGGATGGGGAGACAAGGGAGACAAGGGAGATGGGGAGATGGGGGGATGGGGAGATATTTACACTCACCAATTCCCAAATAACCAACAACCAATTCCCAAATAACCAACAACCAACAACCAACAACCAACAACCAACAACAAATAACAAATGACTAAACAGCCAGGCTACTCCTTTCACCCGTCCGGATGCGGATTATGTCCTCAACAGGACTGATGAAAATTTTACCATCCCCAATTTCACCAGTGCGAGCAGCGGCAATTACTTTTTCCACCACCTCTTCCACTTGGTCATCATCGACTACAATTTCTACCTTCAGCTTTTGCAGGAACTCAACTGTGTACTCAGAACCGCGATAGCGCTCAGTCTGACCCTTCTGGCGTCCAAAACCCCGGACTTCAGAAACGGTCATGCCAACAATACCAGCATTAACTAGGGCGATTTTCACTTCGTCCAGCTTAAATGGTCGGATAATAGCTTCTACCTTTTTCAAGGGTCTAACTCCTCACTTGTTCTTCTATATTTTATCTATAGGATAAGCATGACACTTTTTATCACTGCCAAACAGTAATTTTTGTAACTAATGATACTTTTTAGCCTTGGCCTCTCAAGATTACGGGCAATTGCCTTAGTTTCCTCTACCCTGTTTGCTTCTGTAATAGTAGCTATCTCCTTATTAGCCACATCTGAGTCGGTAAAATCAGACGCACAGACGCGGGGACGCACAGACGCAGAGAATGGAAATCTCACTTCATCTTTCATTCACCCCCCTCAGAATTTCCCCGAAAATCTCCTAGCAGAAGCACAACGAGAGTGGCATCATCGCCTAGTCAGTCAAAGTCTTTCCTTGCCACCACAGCCAATCACCGACACTAGTACCGCCACCACTCCATCTCCTACACCCAAAACCCAAACACCACAATTGTCACAAACAATCGCTGACAATCCCACCTCAGAGAGTAACCAAACCAGTAGGGAGAAAACAGACTCATCTGCCACAGGGATTAAACGCCAGACTCCTACACTGGAACCTTCCAAAACGGTTCCTCTACTAGACATGAGAGTTGCAATTGCCAAGGAAGTTAGTTCCCTTTCGGTAGCCACCTCAACACCAGGTCAAATATTGGATGCCAGTGGTAAGGTACTAGGGCAACTACCAGCAAAAACGAGAACCAATGTCCAAACCCATGAGCAAAAGCTTTTCATCGGTGAATTGCAGCTACCACCAACAGTTTGGCTCAATCCCACTCAAGAAGGTTTGGTACTAGTAGGCGATCGCTGGTATCGGGGTAATCTTTTATTGACTTTGACTGGAGATAGTTTATTAGCAGTTAACTACGTGAATCTTGAGGCTTATTTAGAGAGTGTGGTAGGCTGTGAGATGCCTGCTAGTTGGCCAATGGCAGCACTGAAAGCTCAAGCGATCGCGGCTCGTTCTTATGCACTAGTCCATTCTTTTCGACCAGCTAATCCCTTGTATGATTTGGGAGACTCTCAGCGTTGGCAGGTTTACAAAGGAGTGAATGGTGAGTGGAACACCACTACTCAGGCAGTCAGGGAGACCACTGGCATGTTTCTGAGTTATCAAGGGGGAGTAGTCGAGTCAATGTATGCTGCGACTGATGAGATTGTAGCCAAGGTGTTTGGAGGTCAAGGCATGAGTCAAACTGGTGCCAAGAATTTGGCACAACAGGGTTACAACTATCTAGAAATTTTAGATAATTATTATCCCGGTGCAGGATTGGCGCTAATCGAAAATGAAGAATGAAGAATTTAGAATTTAGAATTTAGAATTTAGAATTTAGAATGAAGAATAAAATGGCGAATATCCTAGATTAGGTATGGTAAATTCCCAATTCCCAATTCCCAATTCCCAATTCCCAATTCCCAATTCCCAATTCCCAATTCCCAATTCCCAATTCCCAATTCCCAATTCCCAATTCCCAATTCCCAATATTGAGTAAGAAAATTCATTACAGAAATAAAAATAAAGGTGCAGAATTATTGGCGTACTGATTTACCTGGTGGGTTAAATCAGTTCCCGCTATTTCAAACTCTACACCTTTTATTGAACGAGTGATGCCTTCATCAAGCAAGTCATAGATCTATTTAACGTCCACTACCACGAGTGTCATCATCGAACCTCAACTCAAAGGTAGAAGCTTTGAGTAAAGGTGTTGATAAGGTGACAAATTTGTCGGTAGCATTTACTAAAGAAAATTGAGTTGAACCAGCAATTAAGTAGTTGCACATAACAATGCCTCCGTGAGTAGCGTTTCTACTTGCTTTATTCCGAGCGAGTAATCTACTATCCGGACAAGAATCAAAAAACTGCTAAATTAATCAATTATCAATCTCTTTAATGTATAAATTAGGAGAAAAATAAACCTTCATTGTCATCTATTTATCTAGAAAAAAAATACTCCTTAGGGTCAATCTTTATCCCCTCGATGAAGTAAAAAATGGCACTTTGACGCAATTATTCACCCAATCAGTTAAAATAATCTCAGTAGACTTATTTGGAGCTATTAACTGTCAACCTTTAGCTTTCAACCAAAAAGCTGAGGTGCTGATGACTGAGGTGCTGAGGTGCTTTTGACCAAACAAGTCATCACTCACCAGTTTTCAGTCGTTCGATTGCTCTTTCCGGATTTACCCAAAAACTCTCTCGTTGATACCTTTTAGATGAAGTCTCCCCACCGCTACCACATCACTACCTTCGGCTGTCAGATGAATAAAGCCGACTCTGAGCGCATGGCTGGCATTTTAGAAAACATGGGGTTTGAGTATTCAGATGACCCTAACGACGCCAACTTAGTTCTCTACAACACCTGTACCATTCGGGATAACGCTGAACAAAAGGTATACTCCTATTTAGGTAGGCAAGCAAAGCGCAAGCATCAACAACCGGACTTGACTTTAGTGGTTGCTGGATGTGTTGCTCAGCAAGAGGGGGAAACATTACTGAGGCGGGTACCAGAATTAGATTTGGTGATGGGACCACAACACGCCAATCGTCTCAGGGATTTGTTGGAACAGGTATTTGATGGCAACCAAGTAGTTGCTACTGAACCAATTCAGATTGTTGAAGATATCACTAAACCCCGCCGCGATAGCGGTATTACTGCCTGGGTAAATGTCATTTACGGCTGCAATGAGCGCTGCACCTACTGTGTAGTTCCCAACGTGCGAGGTACAGAACAATCCCGTACTCCAGAAGCAATTCGTGCTGAGATGGAAGAATTAGGACGACAGGGTTACCAGGAAATAACTCTGCTAGGACAAAATATCGATGCCTATGGACGGGACTTACCAGGAGTAACTGAATCGGGACGGCATCAGCATACCTTGACAGATTTACTTTATTATGTTCACGATGTACCAGGAATTAAGCGTATTCGCTTTGCCACCAGTCACCCTCGCTACTTTACTGAACGTCTGATTCGTGCTTGCAACGAGTTACCTAAGGTCTGCGAACATTTCCACATTCCCTTCCAATCAGGAGACAACGATACCCTCAAAGCTATGGCGCGAGGCTACACCCAGCAAAAATATCGCCGCATCATCGACAAGATTCGGGAATATATGCCAGATGCTTCGATTAGTGCTGACGCAATTGTCGGTTTTCCAGGGGAAACAGAGGCTCAGTTTGAAAATACTCTAAAATTAGTCGAAGATATTGGTTTTGACCAGTTAAATACTGCTGCCTATTCACCTCGTCCCGGTACACCAGCAGCTCAATGGGATGAGCAGCTAACCGAAGAAGTCAAAAGCGATCGCCTCCAACGTCTCAACCGTCTCGTTGCCGTCAAAGCCGCCGAGCGATCGCAGCGTTACTTAGGACGTATTGAAGAAGTGTTAGTAGAAGACCAAAATCCCAAAGATACTACCCAGGTGATGGGACGTACCAGTGGTAATCGCCTGACTTTCTTTACTGGAGAGTTTCAGGAGTTGAAGGGTCAACTAGTAAAGGTCAAAATCACACAAACCCGTGCTTTTAGCTTGACTGGGGAAGCTATGTAGGGCTTGGGAGAATAAGTCGTAACTTTCGGGTTTTGAAGTAATAAGTAATAAGTAATAAGTAATAAGTAAAGAGTGTACTATCGCTTGCTGCACAACTTTTTGAGGCAATTAATTGAAGTGAAAGTAGCTCTTAAAAATCTGCTTACTTTTACCTCATATTCGGAATTTAAGCGGGTGTTCCCCTACGATGGTGCAAGGTAAGTGATCCCCCTTATACAATTTCGGAGCACTTTTTTTGACGAAAAATGCTTGAAATCCAAGTATGGTATAGCTTACACACTTATTCAGCAAACCCTATTTAGGGCTTACTGCATAAGTGTGTAAGCTATGCCAGAGAAGGCTTTCAAGCATTTTTTTACCTTTCCAAGTGCAAGGAAATTGAATATGGGTGGTTCAAAAACCTTGCACTCCTTGCGGGGTAATATCAAATCCGGCTAAACACTTATCGTATCCTTCTACCTTGCAACCCTCTTCCTTTCCTTCTGCCGTCTGCCTTGGAGCCTTCTGCCTTGTTGTCACCAAAGTGTAACTATTCTACCGGATTTGATATTAGGTGTTAGGTGATAACATAAATTCACAAAAAGCAAATACTTCAAACAAAATTTTCAACGGGTACTTCAGCAGCATTTCCTGCGGGTACAAGTAACAAAGGACGTGTGGAACGATTCAAAACACCTGAAGCAACGCTACCATAAAATACCTGATCTAAGCCTGTCCTTCCCTTGCTCGTCATCGCAATTAAGTCAGCATTGATCTCTTCAGCAATTTCGATAATACAATCAATCGATCTGCCATACATTAGGGTTACTTCTACATCAAATCCTTGCTCAGTTAATTTTTTTTGCCAGTCTAGGAGATATTGTCTTGCCTCCTTAACCCGTGCGATTTCTTGATGCTGTCCTAGCTTATTAAACAGTTTGTCAGATATTAGCTCCTCTTTGAGGTCTTGCTCTAGATCGGCAAAAACCGTGGTTTGATAACCAGTTCTCACAATTCTCACCAGAGTAATTTTGGCATTGTAGAGTTTGGCAATGCCCTCAACATGAGGAATTACAGCTTCTGAGCGCATCGAGCCGTCTAATGGAACCAAAATTTGCTTGTTTGTCTCTGTACTTGGCTTGGTTTCTGGGCGAACCAGCAGAAGTGGGCAGTTGACTCGGTTTAAGACACCAGATGCTACACTGCCATAAAATACTTGAGCTAATCCTGTTCTACCTTGGCTAGTCATAGCCACAAGATCAGCATTGGTTACTGCCACAGCATCAAGAATTGCCTCAACAGCGACACCACGCAAGAGCAGAATTTCAGCAGACAAACCTTGCTCTTGAAACTTATCTTGCCAACCTGTTAAATATTTCTTAATGGCATCGATTTTTTGGGGTTTGAAAGCAACTTCACTATCTTGTTCAAGATTCAAGACAGCACTACGGGTGGCTGGCTCAACCACTTGCGTAAAAACAATGTTGGCTTCCTCATGTTTGGCTAAATTTTCAATATGGGGAAGAATTGCCTCAGCTCGTTCTGAGCCATCTAAGGGGACTAAAATTTTTTTATACATGAGTTTGTTGTTTGGAAATTGTAAATTGAGAATTGAGAATTGAGAAGGGAACAGTTCTCTACGAGAGGCTTTGCCAACATCCCTGCTCTGAATAGACAGGGATGTTGGCTGCGTCCATAGTAACCTACAACATAACACCTAACATCTTCTATGCCTCTGCTCGAACCCAATCGTAGCAGTCTCAAGCAGTAATTGATCGCGATCGCCTGATGCCAAAATGAAATATAGTGTTTCTTAGCTATCAGCTCTCAGCTTTTTGGCTGAATGCTGATAGCTGAATGCAATGAGTGCTAACTAAATGATGATTTTAGGTTTTGATCCAGGACGAGATAAATGTGGTTTGGCAGTGATGGGGAAAGAGCAGCAGCTACTTTACCATCAGGTTGTCGCCTCACAACAAGCGATCACGACTATCGAGCAATTATTTCAAAAGTTCCCCATTCAAACCATTGTCATGGGCGATGGCACTACTGCTAAAAGCTGGAAACAAGAAATCAGTCGGGATTTAGGAGGGTCATTGTCCATTGCTCTAGTAGACGAGCGCTACTCTACTTTAGAAGCACGTGATCGCTACTGGCAAATGTATCCTCCTCAGGGACTGCAACGTCTCATTCCTCAAGGAATGAGGCAACCTCCACGACCCGTAGATGATCTGGTTGCTATTATCTTAATCGAGCGCTATCTGAAACTAGGAAGAGAGGAAAATAGAACACCAGTGCAATAGCTACTTACTCATATATAAATCTTTATATTGCTGAAAATTGTCTCTTCCTGTGATATGATCCCAAAGTAAATATCCCACCCTCAAAAGTCTGCTTCCCGAACTGAGGTCGAAAGACTTTCTGCCATGAAGAATGCGATTATTATTCATTAGCAGACAGTCTCCCTTCTCCATACGGAAACAGTATTGGTAATCTGGATTTTTGAGATAGTTAAAGAAGGTTGCATAAGCTTGATAAAACTCCTCCATCTGCTCGAAAGGAAGATTCCAATTATTAGCGTGGAAGTGAGCAAAAGTAATCGCAACTAAATCTCCAGAATCATGCAGCTTAAAAATAGACCTACTTCTAGTATAAAAATACTGCCAATCTTGATAAAATTGACGGAACTGGATGGGAGTTTGAGCTAATAATCGAAAGTAATGGGGATATTTTTCACCAAAATCTCTAGCAACACGAAAACCATCTACTAAAATTGATTCTCCTCCTATCGATTCATTTTTAACCATGTAAAAGCAAGTTAGCAAGTGAGGATAATCTCTGTTTGTGTAATCAGTGTGAGGGTCGAGATGATGGCAAGTATCTGCTAAGTCGTTCGCTCCAGACTTGTACTCGATGTCATAGAAAGATCCTGCTTCAGTATGGAGCATTGGTCCAATAGAAGCCAGAAAATCCTGATGTTCTTGTGGGGTTAAGTCGTGGATTAAACTAAAACCAAATCTAAATAGCCGATCTTTCCATCCTTGAGAAACCCCGGAACCAAAATTTTCCCACTCAGATAGATAGTTCTCAAGCAAAGCTTTATTCCACAAAAGTTCTTCAGGATAGCGACTTTGTGCTTCTTTATGCTTGCCGTTATGGTCATTTTGATGTCGATCGTAAGCATAAGTCATCAACCATTCAATAGGAAAGATGCTGCGATGTGGAGGGTCTTCGTCCCAGTCAATTATCAATTCTTCATCTGTTAACTTCACGGAATTTGGCTTTGGGATTTCTTTTTCTTCGCTGAAGTCATAGAGTTTCGCGAAAGAGCTAGGATGACGACTTTCCTCAGAAAGACAATTATCCCGTAGCCAGATGTAGTGAAAGCGTTTGTTGTTAACTGTTACAAAATATTGATTTTCCTTCATCGGTAGTGAAAGTAGTATATTTACAAATTTTGTGCAATATTCAACCTAATCAAAGCTATGCACTTTGAATCTGTATGGCATCACCAGTTAAAATGATGGCTGTTGCCTACAAAGCTCGTAATATAATATCACAAGTGCCGTTCCAATCCCAGTGTGCTGTTGTCTTCTTCAATTAATTTAGTCACCAGGGTATGGGAACAATTATTTAGAACTGGACTAATTTTTTTCCACAACCATTCAGGTATAGTATGATGACGTTCATAAACTTGACCGAATTGATAAAGTCTTCAAACTCTTGGCAGTTGAAATGATTTTTTTCCAAGTTTTGCATGATGTTATTTTAACTTTTTTTCTGTAACAGACGCGCCAACAGCCCTAGGGACGTCCTGTAGCAGGCGCATCTGGTACAGTGTAGGACATAATGGGCTTATTTATGCCGTATTTGCTATAAAATAAGCAATCAACACACTTGGAATGCCCAGTAATGTGCTCCTTCTTCAGCAACGTATGGACTATCCATAACAGAGCTAACGAGTTTTACTTTGTTTTCCTCTTGCACGCGATCGCAAACTTCTTGAAAATTTGTGCTGTCGTAATAGCTTTTACGGGTACTGATAACAATTAACCCACCCGGTTTAGTAAAACGAATCATCTCTTCTATGATTGAGGTCTATTAAAGCAAGATTAATGCCTAGTTGATTTTAGCAAGTTAAGTTATGATAGCAGCTTATTATCATTTTCAGAGTTAAGCTGCCAACAAAATTATACTAAATAAACCAAAAGTTAAACCGATATATTGTTTTAAACTTAAAGATTCTTGTAAAAACAATAGGGCTAAAATTATCACCAAGAGGGGATAAAGAGCTGATATAGTGGCAACTAGAGCAATTTTTCCTTTAGTGATCGCCTGGAGATAAAAAAGTACTCCCAAAATATTCAAAGCACCACTAGCAAAAGCAATACTGCTAGCCCTTAAGTTTAGTTCTAATTGGTAATTGGAACTAACTAGGATGAATAAAGCAATGGTTAATCCTCCTAGTACTTGACAAATTAAAACACTTTTCAGCTCAAGATGCTGCACAGCTATTTTAGGTAAAAAAGCCCAACCAGCCCAACAAATAACTGCCCCTAAAGTAGGGATTAACCATTCTTTCATTAGTAATCTTATTCAATCCGCAGTCGATGTTCATATAGTTTTTGGTAATAAGGCAAACAATACTCGTAGGCTCGTTTTAGATGTTCATTGTCTTCGATAAGAGCATAATCTTTTTTTGTCCTTTCTTGAAATCCTTGACTCGATTCTAAGTGAGTATGCCAACCCCCTTCCCATTGAGAGACTTCAGGTTGTATCTTCGGTTTCCATGTTAAGGCTTGGGGCATAAAGGGAATTCCCACTGCATCACAGTAAGCTTGAACTGTAGCCTCTGGTTTCCGTAGCAAATCATCGGAGTCAATGAGGGGAGGAACTTTTCCCAGATAGGCTGTGGTGGCTGCAAACAATTGGTAAAGTTCTGCATACCCAGCTTCACTTAAGATAAAATCAGGCCAAATAGCATATAGAGAAGGAAGAGTCTTAGCTGGATGGCGAATAATGAAGGTATGCTCAAAGTGGGATAAAAAGTCTTCATCGGCTCGATCATAAATAAAACGAGCCATATCTTTAATAAAGACAGGTTGGGTTTGGGCTTTATTGATGAGGTCTTGGAATAGGGGTTGAAAGTTATAGGCTGGATTCGTCTCCACCTCTTGATAGCGATTAGACTTCCTCTCCTCGCTATAGCAAAAGTACAGACCAAAGGGTTCATCCAGAACTAGAAAGTCTCCCCTTTGCCGCATCATCGTTTCAAAAGCGCTGGAAGTCGAGCGAGGAAAAGCCCATAATGCCAGAATTTTTTTTACCATCTATTTCCCACTTAATCAGATACAAATCTCTCAAAATTATCGCTGTTCCCCGTTCCTCACTACTGAGTGTTAAATCTAATTTCCGAAGGCCACTTATTGATACACAGCGATCGCTTCACCCAAAACATCCATTTTCGGCTCTACACCTAATCCTGGAGCTTCTGGGGCAACGGTTTTACCGCCCTGATTCCTGGCTCCACCGGTAGCTGTATCAACTGTGAGCATTTCATGGCATAACCAAGTTGCCCGCAGGTGGGTTTCTGGAGTAGATTGAGCTAGATGCACAGATCCTGAGTCTCCAATAACACTGCCCCCAGTGACTTCAATATTCATGCGAATTCCTGTTTCCACACAAAAGTCTCGGATACGCTTAGCTTTGGTTAATCCTCCCACACGACCGATCTTCAGACCGATCGCTTCGCAAGCATTGTCGGCTTGAGCGCGGACAATATGACCATAGCCCTGAATACATTCGTCTAGGATAATCGGATGGGAAGTAACCCGACGCACTTGGAGGCATTCTTCGTAGGTTTCGCAGGGTTGCTCAAAGTAAAAGATACGATCAGTTATTGCGTTCATCACCCTCATGGCATCATCTACTAGCCAAGCGCGGTTTACGTCAAAAGTGGCGCTTTCATTGGCAGGCAAATAAGCAGCGATCGCTTTAATTCTTTCAATGTCTAGAGCCACATCTGCACCAATTTTACAGGTATGGATAGTCTCCCCTTTGGCTTGACCCCGTTTAATCGATTCAATCATTTCTTCTGGAGTACCGGTGGGAACTGAATTTTGGATGGTAATCTCTTGGTCGATACGACCGCCAAACAGTTCGCATAGGGGTAGATTTGTTGCTTTACCCAGGATATCCCAACAAGCCATGTCCAAAGCAGATTTAATATAGGGGTGACCTGGTAGAGCAATATCCATCGTCCGATAGATGGAGTCAATCCGTCGGGGATCTAGTCCAAGTAATTGTGGCGCTAACTCTTCAATCCCAGCTCTGATACCTCGTGGAAAAGCAGGTAAATAAGTGGAACCCCAAGGACATCCTTCTCCCAAACCTAGAATTCCTTCATCTGTATCCATGGCAATAATGGTAGAATCCAGCTTATCAAAATACAACCTACCTCCTGATAATCGGTAGGGATGCTCTAGGGGCAAAGTTACTTGATAGACAGTAATTC
>JAAHGR010000949.1 GCA_010672425.1 Symploca sp. SIO2E6 | reverse complement strand
CGAACTTTTGCACCTTTTCCCAAGCTTTCACCATGGCCTGACTCAGAGCATCCTCGGCATCCATTGGGTTAAAATTCATCATCTTGAGACAGCAGCGATAAAGCTGGCCTCGACTTTCTTGCCATTGCTGCCAAAACTCAGAGATTATAGGGGAGCGATCGCTCTCGGTTGCAGCATTATCCATTAAGTCTCGTCTTGTACTTGCAGTGCGGTCGCTCATAAAAAACGAAATTGGTTTTGTCCTTGTTGATTGGAGTTTGGACAAAATGTTAATTTCGAGCCTCTCTCCTTACATAAGACGATTGCCAAACCCAATTTGTGACTTTTTTCTTTGATGAGTTTGCGGAAGCTTAGGAGCTGAGGAGCTTAGGAGCTTAGGAAGAAGAGAAAACTGATAATTTAAGGTACCCGATTCTAGCTATCTAGACTTTGAGCCGTTGACCCTTCTCGATAACCAAGTCTGTGTCTATGAAGAGATTATCTACAAGCTTGCAACAGTCAGTGCGGAATGGATACAGCTCGATGAGCCGATTATTTCCACCGACCTTATGCACAATTAAATTCTCACCCACACCGTAAATCCTTATCTTTGTGTCCTTTGTGCCTTTGTGGTTTATTTTCCATGTATAATCTTACCTTAGTTGCCAATTCCCCATTCCCAAATGAAGCAACAAAACTCTAGCGTCATAGTTTCTCCCAGGGAGAGTATCGGAGTCCAAGCAGCGGCTCATCGCTTAGGAATTTCCGTAGGTCGAGTGCGCACTCTTTTAGGTCAAGGTAGAATCGAAGGAGCCCAAAAACTGGGGAGAAGATGGCAGATTCCGACCCGTAAGGGTATGCCCAAAATCATCCCCGGTCACAGAGGTCCCCAAGGCAGTTGGTACCGAAAGCAGCGGACTCAGAATGGTTTCATCCATGCGAATCAGCACCTGCTGCGCCTTAACCGTAAAGATGCTGGCTCCCGTCCCGCGATCGCAGTTAAACTCGGCAAGCATTCCCAATATGGCCATTACGTAGAAATTAAAGGGCGATCGCGCTTAGTTTACTCTCCTAACAAACCGTCCTCAAATTGCCGAGCCCGGTTATGGATGGAAGTCCCTCCTACAGTGCCCGTAGGTTCGAGCAAGTTTCAGACTCCAGGAAACCGTAGGCAAGCGGTAGGAGTGCCAGAAGCAGCTTATCTGTTGAGAGTTTCCCCCCAGCGGGTGCGACAGTTGCTCAATCAGGGTCGCATTGCCGGAGCGAGCAAGATAATCCAGCGGTGGAGGATACCCCTGGGCAGCAGTGGATTGCCACAAGTCTCAGCAGGGAGTCGAGGACCGAAGGGAACTTGGTGTCATCCCCCTGTAGAGAAAACCATAATTCGGATTAATCAAGCTAAGATTCACACCAATACTGCCAGCAACTCCTGCCTACCAGTAATCGATATCTGGCACAAGGGAACCGTTTGCCACTGTCATGAGGTGGAGATTATGGGACCGAGTCGGATTCTATATCGACCCCATCACGGAGGTGGTTATAGTCTATGGATTGAAGTTGCGACCGAGGTGAAAGTGGTGGGTAAGATAACATGAGCTTTTGGTTTGGAGCAATTGCCGTAGAATAAAGAAGTCAATTGCCTTGTCCTACATAACTGTAAGCATATCGCAAACGCTCTCCAGCTTCCTACGGTTATCTTGCGATCGCTTGCTCCCTTTGACGAAATATTCGTTATGAGGAAATGATTATCTATTTTCAGTCCGTTAAAACGGACTTTAGCTATAAGAGGTGGGGTTTAAACCCCTTGTGGGTTGTGGGTTGCTGTTGGGTTACGCTGCGCTACACCCAACCTACGTTTGCTAGCATGTTTTTTTGATGTCAGCAATAGCAATTCATACCTTATATGCGCACACCTACTCCATTGTTCCAATAATAGCCAAAAATCACCAAAATTGCAACCAATAAAATATGCTCTTGTTCAACTGGCCGAAATCTTCGTTATTAGCAAATAATTATCTATTTTCAGTCCGTTAAAACGGACTTTAGCTATAAGCGGTGGGGTTTAAACCCCTTGTGGGTTGCTGTTGGGTTACGCTGCGCTACACCCAACCTACGTTTGCTAACATGTTTTTTGATGTCAGCAATAGCAATTCATACCTTATATGCGCACACCTACTCCATTGTTCCAATAATAGCCAAAAATCACCAAAATTACAACCAATAAAATATTCTCTTGTTCGACTTGCTGAAATATTCGCTATGAGGAAATCATTATCTATTTTCAGTCCGTTTTAACGGACTTGAGCTATTAGCAAGGGGTTTAAACCCCTTGTGGGTTGCTGTTGGGTTACGCTGCGCTACACCCAACCTACGTTTGCTAGCATGTGTTTTTGATGTCAGCAATAGCAATTCATACCTTATAGGCGCACACCTATTCCATTATTCCAATAGTAGCCAAAAATCATCAAAATTGCAACCAATAAAAATATTCTCTTGTTCGACTTGCCGAAATATTCATTATGAGGAAATAATTATCTATTTTCAGTCCGTTAAAACGGACTTGAGCTATAAGAGGTGGGGTTTAAACCCCTTGCGGGTTATAGCTAAACAGTCGAGAATTGCCGTAAAATCAGGGAATGCTCTATCAACCACCACGCCCGAAAATTCCCGATTGTAGTTGGCAGCGTCCCCTTGGACTTGGCTGGGATCAACCTTACACA
>JAAHGR010000948.1 GCA_010672425.1 Symploca sp. SIO2E6 | reverse complement strand
TTAAGCGTGTCCGAATCGTTAAACGAGCAGATGGCTATTATTGTCAATTTTGCGTTGATGTAGAACGGAAGGTAGCACATCAACATTGTGGTCACCAAGTAGGAATTGATGTCGGACTTGAATTTTTCTACACTGATTCTAATGGTAACACTGTTGATAATCCTCGGCTATTACGTAAGGCCGAAAAATCTTTAAAACGTAAACAGCGTCGGGTTTCTCAACGAAAAAAAAGTTCTTCTAACCGTCGCAAAGCAGTACAGAAGTTAGCAAAAAAACACCTCAAGGTAAGCAGACAGCGTAAAGATTTTGCTGTCAAAACAGCGAGAGCGCTTGTCCAGTCTAACGACTTGGTAGTCTATGTTAGCGAAGCGGGGCGTAGCCCAGACTTGCAGGTGAAAAACATGGTTAAAAACCGTCATTTAGCTAAATCTATTAGTGATGCATCATGGTCATTATTCATTGATTGGATTGACTACTATGCAAAAGTTTTTGATATTTGGGCAATAGCAGTTGCCCCTCACTACACATCTACTGATTGTTCTGTGTGTGGTACACGGGTTAAAAAATCTTTGTCTACTCGTACCCATAGATGTCATAGTTGTGGAACAGTTATGCACCGTGACCATAATGCTGCTAAACAAATTTTGCTCAAAGGAATAAACAGCGTACCGTCGGGCAGACGGGATCTAAAGCTTGTGGACAGAACAACCTCTGTTTAGGTGGGGAAACTCCTCTAAATAAGTTGGCTGGATGAAACAAGAATCCCACGCGCTTCTAGCCGTGGGAGTGTCAAAATACCCAAAATCAGCAACGCCGGAAAAATAAGTCATTGGTCATTGATAAACTCCTTATCTCCCTTGTCCTCCTTGTCCAACCTAACCTCTTTATCCAGGTATCTAAACCAAGTGAAGTACAAACCAATGGATAGGAGGAGGAACAGTTGCAGTAGGATGCCAAAGTTATCCCAACGTTTCATGATGAGCATCATACCCATGAGGAACAAGACTAGCTGCCAGGGAATGGCTATTAAGGTGGCAAGCATGTCCCGTCGATTCTCATTGTTGATTTTAGCCTGAATGTTGCTTGGGAGTTGGCTACGGATTTTACCCCACCAACCAAATGGTCTAGTCTGTTGGTAGAAGTTATCCATAACTGCGGTATCTGTTGGTGGAGTGCAAATCGTTCCGATAATACATCCGAGGAAGGAGCAAACACTGGGAATCAAAAATAGTCCATATTCGTTGAAATTAGGATTCAAGTTAGGCAGTATTACCGCTTTAGCAAGTATGGCTGCTACCATTCCGGCTACTGTACCAATAGCAAATCCATAGCCGTTAAAGCGCCACCAATACCATCTCAAGACTAGGGGAATAGCTAGTCCAGTACCAAGACCTAGGGTGAGCCAGCCCCAAATTTCATTAATATTGGTAATATTGAAACTAAATAGTAAGCCGACTACAACAATGACCACCGATGCCAAGCGCCCTTGGAAGACCAGTTGTTGATTAGAAGCTTCGGGGGCAATGTAGGCTTGGTAAATATCTTTCACCCAGTAAGCAGCGCTAGCATTGATGATCGAGTCAAAGGTAGACATGGCTGCAGCGATAAAACAGGCTACGAGTAATCCTGTAATGCCGACTGGGACATAGGCGGCAATCACTGTCGGTAAAACCAGTTCAGGATCATTAATTACTTCTGTGGTAATTCCGTAGTGAATACCGAGGACTGCGAAAGCGGTTACTAGAGGCCAACGAAATGATAAGAGGAAAATCCATAATAGGGAAAGCAAGCCAGCTTCGCGATCGCTTTTGGCGGCAAAATAGCGTTGGATCATATAGCCTCCGCCTCCCCCAAATCCTGTCATAATTTCTTTCAACAGGTAAAATAAAATCACGCCACCAAACAAATTGAAGATGCCATAGTCTCCTGGCAGCTCAACTTTCAGGGGAGGTAAGATACTGCTCCATTCAGTAAAACTCCACTGTTGCAATTGCTCAGTTCCGGGAATGGCAATGGAGAAGGTATCTGGAATCGTCGCTGTTTGTAGAGCTAGGACACAGATATAAATGATAGCGATAAAAACTAAGATACCCTGAAATACATCTGTCCATACTACCCCATAGAAACCACTTAGGGCTGTGTAGATCAGAGAGAGTAGGATCAGAAAAATAGCAGCATAGCTTTCCTTAATACCGAGAAAGTTACCAAAGAATTTGCCACCCCCGACGGCAAAGTAACTCATAGTACCAATAGCAAACATAATATTGGCAACGGCACTAATAATGCGGGCGATATTTCCCTCTCTCCCTGAACCGAACCGCAAGCGCATCCATTCAGCTAAGGTCATCACCTTGGCCCGTCGGTTCCACTTCCCCATAAAAATCATCAACATTGCCATAATTAAGACAACGCCACCCCGGATTTCAATGAACAAGCCCTTCGTTCCTAGGGCATAGACCAAAGCCGTGATAATCATTGTACCAGCCAGGTCAGTATTGGAAGCCATACCAGAAGCTCCCAAAACCCACCAAGGCAGACGGCGATTGCCTAAAAAGTAAGACTCTATCCCCTCAGATGCTTGCCGCTGCAGCATAACGCCGAACATGATTATGCCAAGGAGGTAGATGATGACAATGATGTAGTCTATTAGATGCATTTGGGGAATTGGGAATTGGGAATTGGGAATTGGCTGCTGTGAAAGTTGGG
>JAAHGR010000947.1 GCA_010672425.1 Symploca sp. SIO2E6 | reverse complement strand
TCTTATTTCAACTACCCTCTGAGCAAGACCCTACTGCTGAAGGAATTATGCGCCAATACCTCAAAGATTTAAGCGCCAAAGGGGCAAAAGAAGACAATCAAGGAATTTGGATGCAGTCGGGAATCAGAAAACTAGCCTCAAACCAGGCTATGACACCCCTATCCGCAGCTTCCTTTACGAAAATTGCTACTACTATAGCAGCGTTAGACAAATGGGCACCTTCTTATCAGTTTGAAACTCTAGTTAGTGGGACTGCACCGGTGAAGGAGGGAATATTACTGGGAGATTTGGTGATTACTGGCAGTGGTGACCCATTCTTTGTCTGGGAAGAAGTGATCGCCTTAGGTAACAGTCTTCAGGAACTAGGTATCAAGCAGGTTAAAGGGAATCTGGTAATTGCTGGTGATTTCTACATGAACTTTAAGAAAAACCCTGCAACTGCCGGTCAACTACTCAAGCAAGGATTGGACAACAGAAGTTGGCCACCTGCTGTCGCCCAGCAGTATAGTGAACTGCCTCCAGGAACCCCGAAACCAGAGGTGGAAATTGCAGGAGTTGTGAAAGTAGTCACTACTCCTACTCCAGAAGCCTCCTTACTGTTGCGTCACCGTTCCCTACCCCTAACTGATATCCTGCGGGAGATGAACATTTACAGCAACAATGTTATGGCTCAAATGTTGGCAGATGCTGTCGGCGGAGCCGAGAAGGTTTCTCAAGTAGCAGCTAAGTTCGCTAATGTTCCCACTGACGAAATTCAGTTGATTAACGGTTCTGGTTTAGGTATTGCCAATCGGATTTCTCCCCGTGCTGCCTGTGCTATGCTCCTGGCCATGGAATATTCTCTACAACCCCACCAACTCACTGTTAGCGATTTATTCCCGGTTGCGGGACGCGACAAGGGGGGGACTATGGAAGATCGGAACATCCCTCAGGGTACTGCCGTTAAAACCGGGACTCTCAATCAAGTCAGTGCTTTGGCTGGCCTTATGCCAACCCGCGATCGCGGTGAGGTCTGTTTTGCCATTATCAACAACAACAGTGGGGATATTCTCAGCTTGCGGAAACAGCAAGACCTGTTACTAGGAGAACTATCCCAAGCATGGGGGACTTCACCCAATGCCCATCTTAGTACAACTCACTCCCCCGGTCACCTTGGCGATCCCAATCGCAATGAAAAAGTTATGAGAATTGAGAATTGAGAATTAAGAATTGAGAATTGAGGTGAAATAATCGTTAATATATTATTGGCAGTAGCCTTAGTCTTGCTGTGCTGGTTACAGAACAAGAGGACTTGGTTGCCTCGGTTATTGGCTTCATGGCATCTGTATTCAAAATGACTTCACCTTTCCCAGAAAACGCCAACAATGTGATTCGTCCTATCCAAAATAGTGATTTGGAGGCAATCGAACAGCTTGCTAAAAAAGCATCTAATGATGATTGCCAAAGTTGCTCAGTAACCTTGATTCGTCAACTACAGCAGGTTAGACACTGGTATTGGTTACTGAAGTTGTTAAGTTGGTTCCCCAACCTGTCCCACTACAGCTTTTATGTTTACGTTGCCCAAACCTGCCAACAGATCCATGGGTTGATCAAGGTTGCTCCGTTTAATCGCACCCGTAGCACCTGGCGGGTGGAACAGGTGTTAGTCGATGCCAATGTCCCACAGCAAGAAAATCTATCTACAACCCAAAATATTGGCTCCGGATTATTGCGATATTGCTTCGAGACTATTTGGGAGGCCAGAACTTGGATACTAGAAGTTAATATTCACCATAAAACAGAACTGGCACTTTATCGACAGAACGGATTCCAGCCTCTGGCGCAAATGACTTATTGGGCAATTGCGCCACAACTGCTCGAAACCCTCTCTACTCGCGAGCCCGACTTACCTAATCTCCTACCAGTGAGCAATGCTGATGCTCAGCTATTATATCAGTTGGATACTTGGGCCACGCCACCCCTAGTGCGACAGGTTTTTGACCGTCATCTTCAGGACTTTAAGACAGGTTTCCTCAACGGATTAGTCGAGCATCTCCAGCAGTGGTTCCATCATACCGAATTAGTCAGTGGCTATGTCTTTGAACCCCAGCGTAAGGCCGCAATCGGTTACTTTCGGCTCCAACTTTGCAACAATGGCCACCGACCCCATAAAGCTGAGCTAACCGTCCATCCAGCTTATACTTGGTTGTATCCAGAGTTGCTCTCTCAAATGGCACGGATTGTCCAAGGTTTGCCTGCTCAATCGGTACATTTGGCTTCTGCTGACTATCAACCAGAACGGGAAGAATATTTAGAAAAACTAGGAGCAGAAAGGATTGAGCATACACTGCTAATGTCTCGTTCCGTCTGGCACAAGTTGAGGGAAGCTAAACCTTTAGAAGGATTACAGCTGTCTGAGGTACTACAGGGACTACAACGAGCTCGCACCCCAATACCAAGTCGTATTTCTTGGTGGCATTCCCTAACCAACTTACATCATCCATCAACTGGTGATGGAGCTAATTATGTCTTGATACTTCCTAGGGTATTACCCCAAGATGGCAAGCCACCTTCTGAGTCTTCCGAAACGTGGAACTAGTGGTCTGTCAAACAATTGAAGATTGAAGATTGAAGATTTTAGATTTACCCCATAAATAAATTTAGGGGCTTGAGGATTTGAAGATTGAATATCAGAGATGTATGACCTAAATAAATTTAGGGGCTTGTGACCGTT
>JAAHGR010000946.1 GCA_010672425.1 Symploca sp. SIO2E6 | reverse complement strand
GCGGGAAGCCCATTCCTTCAGGGATGGGAGGGATAGCCGCCCGCCGCTTTGCCTCGCGTTGCTCACCATGCTTCGCAAATGTTGTTTGTTTTTTGTTTTTTGTTTTTTGACAAACAACTAACAACTAACAACAAATAACGCTTGCATCCCACGTAATGCAAGTCGTGGGATGAGTTAAATTAGACGTAATTCTGGCTTTTGTTAGAGATTTCCATCAGTTTCCCCAATTCCCAATTCCCAATTCCCAATTCCCCAGCCAGAAGTCTAATGATACTCTTCGCCTCCTGAAACATTCATACACTCCCCAGTAATATATGCCGCTTGCTCAGAACAGAGGAATGCACAAGCCTTCGCAATGTCATCCTGTAAACCCAGACGTCCCATGGGAATGCGAGCACGCATATCTTCGAGATACTTGTCGTAACCCTTACCGGTTACACGAGAAAAGTGCTCATTCTGCCAAGCACCCAAACCAGTGGTGACATGATTCGGACAGATAGTGTTGACATTAATCTTATGCTGCCCAAGTTCCATCGCCGCCACCCGGGTTAGTCCTACAATCCCATGTTTAGAAGTAGTGTAAGCAGATGCATGGGCAAATCCAGATTTGGATGCTTGGCTGCCAATATTAATGATCTTGCCACCTTTACCTTGTTCCACCATGATTTGTGCCGCATATTTAATGCCCAGAAATACACCGCGCAAATTCACCCCAAGTACTGTATCCCACTCTTCTACTCGCAGATCCAGAATCGGCTGCATCAGATAGCCAATACCTGCATTATTGATCCAAATATCCAGGCTACCGTAGGTGTCTACAGCAAATTGAGCAGCTGCTTTAACTTCATCAGCATTCAAGACATTACAGGTAAAGGCTCTTGCCTCACCCCCTGCCTCTTTAATTTCCTGAACAATCTGTTCCATTTCCTCAGAGGTGCCGATAGCAGTTTCCGGCAGATGTTCTCCTTGTGCTCTGCCGATATCGGTAATCACCACCTGACAACCTTCAGCAGCGAGACGCTTTGCCATCGCTTCACCGAGACCCTGATGACGTCCTGCTCCAGTAATGACTGCGACTTTGCCTTTTAATTCCGGATAATTCGCCATGTCAGGACTCCTTACAAATTTTTGGTAATAATGAAAGTTGGATTATCAGCAAAGTCTTGGAACTCGGATGCAACTTTTTGCATTGCCTCGGTTTGTACGTCTTTGCCCAATTGTTCCATGTTGTTGATACGAAGAATTTCAATGTATTGGTAAGGAGGCTCACCTGCTCCCATTAACAAACCCTGGCTTTTGAGAACTTCAAATTTGTCCACTGATGGCAAGTTACCTGCTATTGGCAGATCAGTTTCCTTTGCCCACTTTTCATATGCCTCAACTTGTGTCCTATCTTTTAAGTTAAACAACACTACTAAGGTTGTCATAGTTGCATCCTCAACTTTAGTTTTTTTTCAACCAATCTCCGATGCCATAAGGGTCATCTAGAGGACCAGAAACATGTTCATGCCGGATTTGCCAATCGCCTGCCTCATTTTTCCTCAGGACAAAAGTAGCACGAAACTTTCGTTGAATAAGTTGCTCTTTCACCGCTACTGTCAGTAAAATCATTCCTGCTACCCAAGCCAAATTTTCAGATTCTTCGGTAAAAGGACCCTCCACCCAGGCAACGTTTTCCAACTTGAGTCCAGCATCGCAGAAATCTCCCCAGCCTTGGGCAATCTTGGTATAGCCAACAGTAGAGTAGCGAGGTCCTTCGACAAAGACGTAAGTCTCCTCATCGGGAAAGTAATTCTGGCAGATCTGAGCTACCTCTTGGCGAATGGTACACTGAAAAAAGCTATTAATTTGGTCTATGGCAGTTTTCATATTTTCAAGTACGTCCTAGTTCTTCGGCGATATCTTCCATCTCCCGGTTGTTTTCCGGATGTTCTAAAGCCTCAAGCTCCTGTTGGATGATCCGCAGTATGCGAGCAATGTATTCTGCCTGCCATCGCTGGCGTTCTTCGGCTGCCGTTTTGTCAGGTTCGTAGGCATCAATCTCTGCTTGACTCAGTATGCCTTTAGCTTTTAGAAGACGTTCTATCGTATCCAAGCGTTCGCGGGTAACTGCGTGTTCCATAGCTACAGCCATGGTAATATTGAGCACTCTTTCAACGGCAGGGTCGTCAAAGAAATAAGGACGTTTGCCCTTACTTTTATTACTTGCTAATAAGATATCATTAATCGGTTGCATATATAGTGTTTCTCATGAGTTGGGAATTGGGAATTGGGAATTGGGAATTGGGAATTGGGAATTGGGCATTGGGCATTGGGAATTGGGAATTGGGCATTGGTCATTGGGAATTGGGCATTGGTCATTGGGAATTGGGAATTGGGCATTGGGAATTGGGAATTGAGAAACAACAAACGACAAACAACAAATAACAAACAACCAACAACCAACAACCAACAACAAATAACAAACAACAAACAACAAATTAGTTTTTCCACGCACCAAATACGTTCCAAACTGCTGCACGACCGTGATCTTCTACTATTTCATCCGCTTGTTGACCTTCTTCTATGTCATTTACGGCTTTAACCCCTATTTGCATCAATCCATCCTCTTGGAAACCAGCTTGAATCATGAGTTCTTGGACATCTATGTCATGCATCTTAGACCAAAATGGTTCATTGTTGTAATAAGCATCCCAATCCCGGATGAATTGCTCA
>JAAHGR010000945.1 GCA_010672425.1 Symploca sp. SIO2E6 | reverse complement strand
AATGCCGCTAGACACAGAGCAATGGTGATGCGAGTATTGGCATGGATTTGCTCCATGAAGTCGGCTTCTGGAATCAAGACTACAATCAACCAGTCTAAATCCAGATGCGGCTCCAGAGGAGTAACTTGGAGGAATTGCTTTGCTCCATTGATTTTAAAATCAAGTTGTTGAGTGTCTTTAATCTCGCTAAAGTCGCTAAACTTTTCCTCCAGATACTTAGCACTTAGGCTGATTAAGTTATTCTGACTATCAACTGCTCTAATGCGCTCTGTTTTCCCATCTTTAGTCATTGACACTGGTGTCAAGGTCGATGTCACTACCAAATCTCCAGATCGCTCGATAATAAACGTCTTTCCTGACTTACCAATTTGCAATTCGCTCAGAAAATGATTGACTTGGTCAAAGAACAAGTCGCTCCCCAAAACTCCTAGAAGGTTTCCTTGCTCATCATATAAAGGTTGAGCAGCGGTAATACCTAAACGTTTAGTGATAAATTCCGGATAAATTGGACTCCAGGTTGGTCCACCTACTTCTACAGCTGCTTGATACCAAGGACGGACTCGTGGGTTATACTCAGGCAAAACTGTTAATAATTCACTCCGCTCCCCTTGGTTGTTAGTATAATAACGCAAGAACTTATCACCAGTAGAAGGATGTTCTGTAGCAACAGTTAGTGAAAGATCCGGCATCCGTCTAGCAGAGATTATATACCCGTCCACCGTCCCAAAATAAGAGCTGGTTACAGAAGGAAAAGAACGCAATTGTCCCCAGATATGGCGTTCCAAAGTTTGAGGCTCATCAAGGTTAACCTGACCAAATTTAATGGCATTGGCATTAATTTGATTGACTAAGTGAGGAGCTTTTACCTGAGCTTTGAGGTGATCTTCAATCCTAGCTGTAATTTCACAGCGCAGTTGGGTAGCAACATCGTTGACTGCTTTCTGGCCATTGCTTAAGGAAAGCCATCCTGTCAACCCCACCGCTGCAAAGATTTGTAAAACGAAGGGCATGACAACAACTAGGCGCAGTGGTATCGGTCTTTTGTCCTTTGTTGTTTGGGAATGAGAAATTGGCAATGGGAAATTGGTAATGGGAAATATCTCCTTTGTCTCCCTTGTCTCCCTTGTCTTCCTTGTCTCCCTCATCTCCCTATCCTCCTGTTTTCGTTAAATCGATGATATTGTTCCCTTACCCGGTTGACTACTAACGAGATAGGCAGTTGTACTCACGATCACAGTGGTACTAGCGATAACCAGTCGTATAATCAGATTTCTTGGCATTTTGTAGTTAAGGCAAGAGGCAATAGGTAAGAGACAACAGTGAGTAGGAGATGCTTCAGACTGAGGTAAAAGGGAGGAGAAACTATTGCCTGTTGCCTGTTCTCTTTTACCTCCAAAGACTATTGTTTTGTCAAGTTAATGATTGTGTCAAAACGAAAGTTATCCACCAAATCCGCTATTGCCTTGGCTATATGAGCATGTTTTTCTGGAATTTGCTGAGTGAGTTGGACAATTTCCTTACCTCTAAGTTCAGTAGCTGCTTGATGTAACTGCACCAGCCACTCACTAGGCATTATCTTCAAGTCTGAAGTCTCAAGTTTCCAGTCTGAAGTAGTCTTTTCCTCTTTTATCTTTCTTACTTCATCCTTTTCTGCATAGACATAACGCACTCCCAAATGTTGAGCCATCTTTTCCAAAATCACCTCCTCCCGGAAAGGCTTACGCACAAAGTCGTCACAACCTGCTGCCAGAATCTCTGCTCGTTCCTCTTCAAAAGCGCTGGCAGTCACCGCAATAATTATGGTGTTGGTTGGTTGTTGGTTGTTGGTTGTTGGTTGTTGGTTGTTGGTTGTTTGTTGTTTGGGAATGGGGAATCGGGAATTGGCAATTGGCAATTGGTGAGTATAAATATCTTCCCCCTTTCCCCTATCTTCCTTATCTCCCTTATCTCCCTTATCTCCCTTATCTCCCTTGTCTTCCCCATCTCCCCCATCTCCCCCATCTCCCCATTTCCCCATCTCTGCTTCTTTAGCTTTAATTTGTCTAGTTGCTTCGTACCCATCCATAACTGGCATTCGCATATCCATCCAAATCAGGTGAGGTGACCAACTTAACCACAACGCCACCCCTTGTTGACCATTCTCTGCTACCCGCACCTTGAAACCCAACGGTATGAGCAAATTAACTAGCAGTTGACGATTTTCCCATTGATCCTCTACGACTAGAATGCGATACACAGCTTGGTTTGATGCCATACCAATCACCTGCTTTTCAGGCTGTTGTTTCTTAATCTCAGCTGTTGGCACTGTACTATATTGGATATCAAATTTAAAAATTGTGCCTCCAGTAAGACAACTGATAGTCAGTTCCCCTCCCATCAGTCTCACAAATTCTCTGCTAATAGGTAAACCTAAACCAGTTCCTTGGTTTGATTTACGACCTGTTTCAGTTTGAACAAAAGTTTTAAACAACAGGTCAATTTCATCGGGCATAATACCTGGACCAGTATCTTCGACTTCAAAGTGAATTGTCGTTTGTTGTTGGTTATTGGTTATTTGTTGTTGGGGGATGGGGGATGGAGAATAGGGAGTTGGGATTGGGGAATTGGGATTGGGAAATGGAGAATAGGGAATTGAAATTAGGGAATTGGGATTGGGTGAGTATACATATCTCTCTGGTCTCCCCCTCTTTACATCTCCCCAATCCCAACTCCCTAT
>JAAHGR010000944.1 GCA_010672425.1 Symploca sp. SIO2E6 | reverse complement strand
TGGAGCTACTTTTTCTTGCCACATCACATAGCTCAAGCGTAGTTCTTGTTGATTTGTACTGCGCTGAGCACCCAAAACTAAGAACCAATCCGGTCGCTTGTACCACAGGGGATGCTCCGGGTCATAGTACAGATTGAGATCTTTAGCAATAAAATAATCGTTTTGGGAGTAATGAGGAGATTGACAGGTGTTTTTCAATAAATTCGGTTGCACATCATGAAATTCGTCCACTAAACCAGATTCCTCCGGATCTTCGCTAGGTAAATCATACATGGTGGGCAAAGATTTTTGCCTGGATTGGGACGGTTGAAGTTGAACCATGATTAGGTGGTAGGTGTTAGATAGTTTATATGTGCACACCTTCTCCATTATTAATAATAATAGCAAAAAGTAATTGGGATTGCAAGCAATAGGAGAATACTTGATATTAGTTGTGCCACAGCACTACAATTGGGCCCACTCATCCGGTAGTACATTGGCAACCAGCTCAAAACCGCCCTTGCCATCAGGCGTTAGGATATAGGCCAAACCCTGTGGATCGGGATAGATACCTGTTGCTGCTTCAAAGATATCGTCATGACCCACAATCACCGTATTTACCCCGTCTTCAGGCACTGCTGTCAATAAGGGGGTGACATTTGCCTTCATCTCTTTCACTTGGGCATCGGTGTAGTCCTCGAAGGGTAGAAAATTGAGCTTCGGATTCTTCTCATCGAAACGACCAAAAGCCAATTCCGCAGTCTGCCAAGCTCGACAATATTCACTAGCAATCACCTTACCCACCGGAATTTCCTTCTCGGTAAATGCGGCTCCAATATCTTTTGCTTGCTGAGTACCCACATCGCTCAATTTGCGTTGAGTTTCGCAATCGTCCAAGCGCATGTCCGGATCAGCTTGATCTGCATAGTCTTTTACGGTTTGAGCGTGGCGGAAGTAAATAATATGACCACCGGCTTTGAGAGCGCTGAGTAATTCTGCACCACTTACTTTGTCTTTGAAGTCTGCGTTAGCTTGCTCGCCTGCACTGTAATCACCACCTTCACCGCCTTCGCCACCTTCGCCACCTTCTGAGACTTCAGCGGTGGTCTCTGGTGTAGTTTCCGTATCAACATTATTTGAAGCTGGGCCATTGCCGCAAGCCGATATACCCGCAGCAAGACCAACAGCCAATAACAGTTCTACAGCTTTTACTCTCTGACTCATGGTTCTTTGCATTGATTGAAAGTGTTATTATTATTGCAAGTAATTATCATTATTGCAATATACTTGAATGATGAATCATCTCTATTTGAGTCAGGAGCTTAACACTGTTTTAAGAACCAGTTAATGTTACTGGCATCTTGCCAATTCCACGGAATGAAAGAAGAAGGTCTTCCTTGGGAGAAGACTCTGGCGGTCATTGTGAGTCAATCCTAGAGAACCGGTCAAGAAACCGGGTTTCTCTTGTCGGAGTGTTGATCTCTCGTTGATAACGTCACCTCCAAACCCGGTTTCTAGCTTCTACTTGACCGACGCTCTAGCCGCCTTCACCACCTTCGCCGCCTTCGCCACCTTCATCGCCTTCACCGCCTTCGCCACCTTCATCGCCTTCACCGCCTTCATCTTCAGGAGATTCCTTATCCTTTGCTTCAGATTCCTTCTCCTCTGCAGCTGGTGAAGGAGATTCCTTATCCTTTGCTTCAGATTCCTTCTCCTCTGCAGCTGGTGAAGGAGATTCCTCGGTTGTTGGTTCAGTGGTTTCGCCACCTTCTGTACCGGTTTGACACCCCCCTAGAGGTGCAATCAATCCCATTAACAGTAATAATCCTGCAGTTTTCTTTAACATTTGGCTATTCCTCCTGGAATATCACACAATAAATTGAGTTGCTCAATATTGTGATTTAATTGCTTCAAAATAGCAATAGGTATGATTGGAGTCTCCCAAAATGATTCTCTCCCTTGCCCAGGTTCTCACCCCAGAGGAATTAAATCTGATCACTGAAAGATTGGATGCTACTGACTTTATTGATGGTAAGACGACGGCTGGTTGGCATGCCAAGGTTGTGAAACACAACACCCAATTAACTAATCGAGCTACCTACGCTCAAGATTTAAAAGACTTGGTGAAGAAGGCTCTTTGGCGCAATCAGCTGTTTCAGATTGCAGTACAACCTAAAATCGTTCACTCGATGCTATTTAGCCGCTATGAAGCAGGTATGTCCTATGGTAGCCATGTAGATAATGCTCTGATGGGTAACCAGAATAAGTTGCGCTCAGATGTTTCCTTAACTGTGTTTCTCAGTAAGCCGTCTACTTACGATGGTGGGGAACTAGTACTGGAAAATTTTGAAGGGGAACAGACTTTCAAGTTGGAAGCTGGGGATGCAATTGTCTATCCTTCCTCTTTTCTACATCGAGTGGAACCGGTAACTGAAGGGGTTAGGTTGGTGGCTGTAGCTTGGGTGCAAAGTCTAGTAAGAGAGCCTCAGGAGCGAGAGATTTTGTTTGACTTAGATACTGCTCGTCGGGCAATCTTTCACAAGGATGGTAAAACCATTGAGTTTGATTTGATTTCCAAAAGTCACTCTAATTTGCTGCGCAAGTGGGCTGATGTTTAGCTACCACTAATTAAGTAATGAGCTTTCTTAAGGCAGGAGGCAGGAGGCTCCGAGGCAGGAGGAAGAAGAGTTTTCATTGCCTAAAAAGAAGTTAGAAACTAGTCATATCAAAGGATTCGAC
>JAAHGR010000943.1 GCA_010672425.1 Symploca sp. SIO2E6 | reverse complement strand
GCAACGCGAGGCAAAGCATGGTGAGCAACGCGAGGCAAAGCATGGTGAGCAACGCGAGGCAAAGCATGGTGAGCAACGCGAGGCAAAGCATGGTGAGCAACGCGAGGCAAAGCGGCGGGCGGCTATCGCTCCCATCTAGAGAAGGAATGGGCTTCCCGCCGCTTTCGTTGACTCTCCCCACTTTTGCATAGACGGGGATTCACAAGCAGCCCAGAAACGGACTCTTGCAGGCGAAGTCAAAACGCCCCTACCCAGTCGGTCGAGGCTTAGCCCCAACTTTCTGGCTACTTTCGTGTTTTTGCCTAGACTTTGGAGTTGAATATACTCCCTTCAAGGAAATTCTTACTGTGACACGCCTTAGATACTGAATAAGGTTTCTTAACCTTCTCTTTACTGTTAAGCAGTATCCTAACAGCAGTTTAACTTTGGTAAGTAAGAACACAGAATAAGCAATGCTTTTAGGTCTTAGGTTAATTGATTCGTCTCGCTTAGGGGTTTCCCTCTCAGCTGTGACACTGTCACTTGGTTTGGCCGCTTGTGCAGGTGGCCCACCTGAAGCAACCGATGGTGAGCAACCGGCAGCAGCAGGTTCTGACTTGTCTGGTGAAGTAAAAATTGACGGCTCCAGTACGGTGTATCCCATCTCCGAAGCCATGGCAGAAGAGTTTATGAAGGTTAATCCCAAAGTTCAAGTCACAGTGGGTATATCTGGTACAGGAGGTGGCTTCAAAAAATTCTGCGCCGGTGAAACTGACATTTCCGATGCATCCCGTCCGATTAAAGAATCAGAAATCGAACTTTGCGAAAAAGCAGGGATTGAGTACGTTGAACTACCGGTTGCCTACGATGCCATCTCCGTAGTAGTCAACCCAGACAATGACTTTGCCGCCTGCCTAACGGTAGAAGAACTGAATAAGATATGGGATACTGACTCTAAAATTGATAACTGGAATCAAGTTCGTGATGATTTTCCGGATCAAAAGCTGAGTCTCTACGGTCCAGGAACCGATTCCGGTACATTTGACTACTTCACCGATGCAATTAATGGTGACGAAGGTAACAGCCGGAGTGACTTTACCCCCAGTGAAGATGACAACGCCATTGTCACTGGTGTTGCAAATGATGAAGGAGCAATGGGCTACTTTGGTTTAGCCTATTATGAAGAAAATCAAGGTAAGCTGAAGGCGGTTGAAATTGACGACGGTGATGACGACAATGGCGAAGGCTGTGTTGCCCCCAGTACGGAAACCGTTGATGATACTACCTACCAACCCCTGGCTCGTCCCATCTTTATTTACGTGAAGAAAGAAGCGATCGAGCGCCCGGAAATTAAGCAGTTTGTTGATTTCTACTTAGCAACAGATAGTAAGGAATTAGTATCTGATGCAGGTTATATTCCCATGGCGGAGGAAATTTACACCGCAGTACAAGCTCGCTTTGAGGGTGAGACTACTGGTACTGTATTTGATGGTGGTTCTACAGTAGGCGTTAAGCTCAAAGAAGTTCTAGGAAAAGAAGAGAAAGCAGAATAAGGCTAAGGTTCATTGATCATGTTCTTGCTCCTCACTTAGCTTAATAGCCATGCAGATCAGGGCTCAATTAGGCTAGCAAGAGACAAACTAGCCTAAAAACCATCTTTAACTTAAGATTTCTTCCCATGAGTACCAGTTCCTCACCCTTTGAACCGTCAGATTCCAACTCAATGTGGCAGCCAAACCGTGCCCTGAATAAATGGGTGCAGCGAGGAGTGGTAGGCATCTTTGCACTGTTTGCCCTTGTCTCTGTTTTAACCACCTTTGGCATCATCTTCACACTCATCTTTGATGCCATCGGTTTATTTGAAGACATCCCTCTCTGGCAATTTCTGACGGATACTGAATGGACACCTCTATTCCTCAACCCTCAGTTCGGGATTTTTGTTCTTGTAAGCGCAACCGTGATGACATCTGCAATCGCGATGTTCGTTGCTCTACCTTTGGGGTTGCTAGCGGCAATCTGTTTAAGTGAATATGCACCTAGAAACTTGCGTCGTTGGCTCAAACCGGCCTTAGAAATCCTAGCAGGGATACCTACAGTAGTCTATGGCTATTTTGCACTGTTGTTTGTGACCCCTGTTCTTCGCTCTTTCATCCCCTGGATGGAACCATTCAACTCTTTAAGTGCTGGTTTGGTGATGGGGGTTGCCATCCTACCTACAGTTGCTTCCCTGAGCGAAGACGCGATTTATGCTGTCCCCAACAGCCTGCGACAAGGAGCTTATGCCCTAGGAGCAACCAAGCGTGAAGTGATTGTTGGGGTTGTCCTACCAGCAGCTTTATCCGGGATTGTATCTTCCTTTGTCCTTTCAGTAGCCCGTGCGGTTGGTGAAACGATGATTGTCACCATTGCTGCCGGACAAAATCCCACCCTTACTCTTAATCCATTCGTGCCAGTAGCTACGATGACAGCTTTCATTGTGCAAGTGAGTTTGGGGGATGCTCCCGCCGGTTCTCTGGCTTATAAAACCATTTACGCCGTTGGCTTTACCTTGTTTTTAATTACCTTAGCTTTAAATATCTTTAGCTTCTGGTTTGTCCGTCGCTTTCAGCAGAAATACGAATGACCACTCAAAATTCTTCTCCAGATTTTCAACAGAGCCCCATACGAGGACAGCAAAACTTTGATTTAGCACTGGATAAGCGCTATCGATGGGACCGGATTTTTGAAATTGCCAGTTGA
>JAAHGR010000942.1 GCA_010672425.1 Symploca sp. SIO2E6 | reverse complement strand
TCCCTGCTTACAGCGAACAACGCCAGCAGCCCCCCGCATGACGACGAGATGACACTGCTCCAGCTGCTGCTCTTGAAGTTGGTCATCACGTCGACGACGACTTCGGCGGCGCGACTACGGCAACCGCAGAACATCAAGCGCCTAATGGCGGCCTCTTAGTTTAGCAAATGTTCTAATTTTAAGCACACTATCAGCATTCAGCTAAACTAGTCGTCGAATCTTACCATAGGCAATGTAAGACCCTCCTTGTTTAGCTTCCTTGACTTCATCCACCACAAAGAGCATCCCTTCTTCACGAATATTGCGAGGGAAGCGAATATTATAGTTGGGATTATAGCCATCAGACACGACTCTCGCCCTTAACTTTTTCCCATCTTTAACGCACTGAACTAGAACTCCATCACCAACGGTTGTTGTTGTCTCTAAATCCGCAGCCGAACCTGTAGCTTTAGCTGCTTGTCTGGTTTGACTTGAAGAGGAGGCAGGTTGAGCAGATCGTTTTCTTTGTTGACCTGGTGGCAGATATAGTTTAATCTCACCAGCGGCACGATAAAAGCTACCATCAGCGGATAACTTCACTTCTTCCACTAGATAGGTTGCTCCTTCTTCCCGGAGGCGGCGAGGAAACTGCACATTAAATTCCTGGTTATAGCCTTCGGAAATGACCCGCACCCGCAATTTACCTCTTTCCCGCAGACATTTCACTAAAACTCCCCCTTCTGCACTATTAACTGCTTCCAGGCTATCGGTAGAACCGGATGCTACCCCCCTAAGTTGGAGATCGTTGCGATCGCGTGCTTGTGCTTGGTGGGATTGATCCCGCATTTCCTTACGGACAATGGTATCAAATTGACCCTTGGCCAAACGCTGGGCATAATAGTCGAGATTTTCAATCTCTTCGGCTACTTCAAAAAAGCGGTCTAAGGCTTTTTGTTTGAGAGTAGCGATCGCTTGGAGTAAATTTTCTGCTGCGGTTTGATAGTTTCCTTGATCTGCAAGAGCGATCGCTTCGTCCTTGAGTTGGGCAATTCTGAGTTTGCTGGTTTGTTCTTGGACTTTCTCATCTGGTGCAGTCTGGTTGGCTGCTTCTGGGGAACTAACGGTGATGGTAATCGGTACTTGGTCACTGAATTGGGCAATTTTTTCGGCGACAACGGTTTGATATTGGTAGGCAACGGTGACCAGTTTCTGTTCCCCTAGGTTAGGAAAAGCTGGGAGGGACAATTCTAAGGCTAAAGGTTTGGGTTCGATTTGATAGACATCCCCTAAAAATACTTCTAGATTATTGCCCTGCTGCTGAGAGTTATAATTGTTGAGGAGGCGGGGAATTGTTACCGAGGCTTCTGGTTGTAGAGTTACGGTGAGGTTTTGGGCAACTACAGATACCAGACTTTGTAACTCAATGGCAAAAACATCCTCTGCTTCCTCTGGGGTTTGAATATAATAAAAATTGCCCCCGGCTCCATTGGCCATACCAATCAGTAAATCTTCATTAAAAGACCGACCAAAGCCCAAAGTTGTGGTGACAATTCCTTTTTCTGCCCAATCTTGTGCTGTTTTAATCAGAACAGTCGGTTCCGTCGTACCCAAATTTGCCTGTCCATCGGTTAACAGCAAAACACGATTTACCCGGTGAATCGACTGTTGTTCCAAGACGCGATCGCATCCCATCAACCAACCACCACTTAAATTGGTTAAACCACCAGCGCGAATTTTGCCAATCTGCTTCTGAATGCTGGCTCGATCAGTAACAGGTTGGGATGGTACGATGGTCTCTGGTTGGTCATCGTAGATAACTACCGACAGGAAGTCATCGGGGGTAAGGTATTCGACCAATTTTTGCGCTGCTTGGATCGCATAGCGTAAGGGTTGACCTCCCATAGAACCAGAACGGTCTAAAACTAAACTCAGATTGAGGGGAACTCTAGATTTAGCTTGTTTTGGTGCTTCTCCTTTAAAGCTTAGAACAACATCTAAACTAGTAGGTTGGTTAACAGCAATTGGTGTCTGACTGACAGAGTAACTAACTTGCATCTGAATATCTCCAAAGGATTAGGTAGGGATTGCTGAATAAGTAATAAGTAATGAGTAATGAGTAATGAGTAATGAGTAATAAGTAATGAAGTACACTCTTCTAAAAGTCCCCCTTGTTAAGGGGGATTTAGGGGGATCAACAATGTACCGCATAGTAGAGCAAACTGCTGTATCTTAGTTTTGGGTACTTGCATCCCCCAAGGTTACCCAGTGATTTCCCTCCGAAAGTGCAACGTTTTACACATCTAGCAAATCTTGTTCTTGTGCTTTACCTGCTTTATATTCAGCGATCGCCTCTTCTAAATGTTTAGCATTGGCGGGAGATTTTAAGAGATAAACAGTTTCGATCAGACTGTCATAATAACTTTTAGACATGACGACAGCATCTTCTGTATCTCTTCTCACAATGTAGGATAAATTCTTCATTACTTATTACTCATTACTTATTACTCATTACTCATTACTTATTACTCATTACTTATTACTTCAAAACCCGTTTCTCTCACTACCAAATTAGCTGTGTCACGCCACTAGGGTAAAGGATCAACTTCCAGATTACCCCCAGGCCAAAACACCACCCTAAATTGAGCTAGGGGTTCCTTGGGTACTAACCCCTCACTACCAATACCAGCTGCTTCTGGGTTGATTAACTCTTCCAAGGGCGTTTCTGCGACATAATCCCAAC
>JAAHGR010000941.1 GCA_010672425.1 Symploca sp. SIO2E6 | reverse complement strand
CACTTGTTTAATACAAAAGAGCTAATCTCCCGAAGAAGATTAGCTTTTACTCCTGAATTTGTTTCTATTCAATTAGTTTCCCTAGCGAGTGGGAAGGTTAGTTCAGGATCTAGGCGTTAAACGCCCCGATATGTTTCCATTCAAGTTGATTTCCCAGCGAGTGGGAAGAAGAAAATGAAAACCGCAACCAACAGCAAGACCATCTACTGCTCGTTTCCATTCAAGTTGATTTCCCAGCGAGTGGGAAGTCTTGCTTTATTGTCGATTTTTTGCGTGTCTTGTGGAAACGTTTCCATTCAAGTTGATTTCCCAGCGAGTGGGAAGAGTTCGTTCAGGGAGCCTTACCCAGTAAGGGTTTCAGCCGCCAAATCGACACCACTCCAAAAATTGTACCATATCCTTGTAAAAATTGAGCAAAACACACCCCTCAAACCCTCTCCCTGTAAGGCATCGACACCACTCAACGAGAAGTCAATAGTTTCAGCGATTTGCCGAGTGGTGTCGATTTTTGGATTGAAAAGCTTTTCTGGTACGGCTTTCAGGAGAATTTTCACCTTCCCTCCTGCCTCGGTGTTTCTCAAGAGCTCCTGAGGAGCAGATGGTGCCCCAATTGAATAAGAGAAACACTATTTCCTACCTCCTTCTACCTCCTTCTACCTCCTTCCTCTTTTTGGACTGAAGTCCTACTACTGCTCATTACTTATTACTCATAACTCATAACTCATAACTCATAACTCATAACTCATAACTCATAACTCATAACTCATAACTCATTACTCATAATATCAATTCCGGTTGCATCGGAATGATTAAAAATCTGGCTTTCTGGTTAGAAAACATAGATACTGGAGGGCGCAAGCTTTGCGCCCCTACATTACGAATATTATCCCAATGTAGCCGGAATTGATATAACTCATTACTCATTACTTATTACTCATTACTCATTACTCATTACTCATAATATCAATTCCGGTTGCATCGGAATGATTAAAAATCTGGCTTTCTGGTTAGAAAACATAGATGCTGGAGGGCGCAAGCTTTGCGCCCCTACCAGAGTGAATATTATCCCAATGTAGCCGGAATTGATATAACTCATTACTCATTACTTATTACTCATTACTCATAATATCAATTCCGGTTGCATCGGAATGATTAAAAATCTGGCTTTCTGGTTAGAAAACATAGATGCTGGAGGGCGCAAGCTTTGCGCCCCTACCAGAGTGAATATTATCCCAATGTAGCCGGAATTGATATAACTCATTACTCATTACTCATTACTCATTACTTAATTTACCAGAGAATTGATTTAACTTAGAAGCCGTGTCTTCTGGTTTATTGGCATTAGGAAACACTAAAATAGCCTTAATTTTGTTGTTAGCAACTATTTCTGGTAGGCGATGTAGTTGTTCATCGGAAATCGCAATGCCATCATATTTTTCCACATAATCTATTTCTGTAGCAAAATTCTTATCGTTATAAGCTTGAATAAAAACTCGGTCTACATTCCAGTTTTCCCAATCAGCAGCAAAATAGTTTTTAGCCCAATAAGGATTATGGTGACATAAGTCAAAACTAACCTGGGGATTGGCTTGTTTCATGGCACCGATCATTTCTTCGACAAAAGTAGTGAGCTTCTTAGTACGATCTACTTTCCCTGGTAACTCTGCATGATAACCCAAATAATCGTCCCATTGAACTGCATCAATTTGGGGATATTTCTCAACAAATTCGACTAAAATATCCCTGAAAAAACTAGCAACTTCAGGAATTTCTACATCAAGAATATAGTGCTCGATGCCGGGATAAGTACGGTCTACTCCAGGTACTACCCATTTGCGTTCAATAGCCAAATCAAAGATAGGACTATTTTCATCTATTTTGATACCTTTTTCAAAATAAGCATGAACTTCCATACCCTGTTTATGGGCTTCATCAATAAGCCAATCTAACCAGTTATCTTGAAACTCATTGGGGCAACTTTGATAACCGAAAGTTTGTTGCATAACTTCACTCTTGTACATGGTACAAGCATTACCCCAAACCCCATGAATAATCGTATTAATCCCTTGAGAGCGATAATAACGAACTTCGCTTCTAATCTTGTCTTCACTGGCGTTATTAGTTATTTGATAACGACCTAGATAAATTCCTCTGATGGCGGCTTGTTGTTTCTTAGGTGTGGGAGATGATACAGGTGTCGGAGATGATACAGGTGTGGGAGATGATACAGGTGTTGGAGATGATACAGGTGTGGGAGATGATACAGGTGTTGGAGAAGCTGGCTGGTTACTTTGAGGAATAATTGGCGAATCTGGTAAGGAAGGTGTAGTATTTACCGGAGGCTCAGTAGCAGCAGAAGGTTCTGGTTGAGTAGGGGTCGAATTTAAACCAGGAATTGCTATGGGCAGATTTTGAGGTAACAGTTGGCTAATCATAGCGAAACCTTGATGGTTCAGCCACCAATAACCACCTCCTAAAACCAATAAAATCACAGAAATAGGGATATTGGCACATCCACATCCACGGTTTTTCTTTTGTTGATTAGACATTGTAAAATTTAGGTAAGGTTATATATACAGCGCTTGGCGATGTTATGAGGTACAGTAAGAAAAATCCCCCTAAATCCCCCTTAGAATCCCCCTCCCGTCCCCCTTTGAAAGGGGGAAGCCAGAGGATGCTACGCTTTTGGTTCCACGGGGGACTTTTACTGCCCCCCTTTCTAAGGGGGG
>JAAHGR010000940.1 GCA_010672425.1 Symploca sp. SIO2E6 | reverse complement strand
CTGAGATAAATAGCATATTGGGAGCTACATGGCTACGAGCACCTCGCTTTCTTGGTAGAAACCCAATCCAATCAGGCTGAAGATTGGAGCGATCGCAAAACTCAAGAAAGTTTTTGACTAAATCGTAATTTTGGAAAGGTTTCCAACCCTGTCCTATGGTAGTTAAAAGGTCTCCCGTATCTGACCGATAAGCAACAAAAGTGCTATAGTCTTTACTATTTTTAAGTCCCAAAGGGGTATCGTATTGGAATTCCTGGACTTCAACCTTCCAGTTAAGTTTACCTCTCTCCAAGATTTCTTCAATCTCCATGCCAGGTTTGATTTCAGTCCCAACACCTCTGAATAATTTTTGAGATTCACTAAGCATAAAGGAGTAATGAGTAATGAGTAATGAGTAATGAGTAATGAGTAATGAGTAATGAGTAATGAGTAATGAGTGATGAGTAAATAATGAATGTAGAATGTAGAATGTAGAATGTAGAATGTAGAGTGTAGAAAAAATAATTCTCAATTCTCAATTCTCAATTCTCAATTCTCTTGAGCAAAAGGATTCTCTTCTAAAATGCTCTCAATAGCAAGAGCGATCGCAGTTGCTTTTGCCTCACGTTCATTGGGGATGGCATCGATTGACTCACTACCAGCTGTAGCAGACCATAAGGTATCTTCTAATTGCCCGATAGTAAGCTCAGCTCCCAGAAATGATGCCTTGCCTTCTTCCCATTTGATTTTGCGGATAGCAGAGGTTATGTCCCCTTCATTACTACTCTCAGTAGATAGTAGATAGGAAGTGTCGTGATAGATTTTCCCATAGGGAGAAAATATCTCCTCAAAGTGGCGTTTGAGGGATTCATCTTCAGCATAGAACAGGAATACGGAGTTAATCCTGGAGGAGGAACCTGCATTGGGTTGATTCTCTAAAAGTAACTCACCAGGTATAAATTCAATCCGCCCTTTCCAAGCACAAATTGACATCCCGTGTTTGTCGATAATGTTCTGTGTGCGCTTGTTGAACAATGCTCCTGACTCACAGAGGTAGATTCCTACGGTAGTATGACCCTTGGTAATTTCTGCTGATGCCTTGGATAAGCACTTATATTGATCGCTATAAAGAATGTTCGCAAAAATCCGACCCTTCCAGGGATTGTTGGGAGCTAGTCCATCATCAATAATTGTGTAATGCTGTTTTGCTGGTATTCTTTTAGTTAAGTCAGCAAAAGGATCAAGATCAATTTCCCCTAGTGTATCAACAATTAATTGAACAATATCATCAGGACTGTACCAGTTATCAGAGGGTTTATCATTGTGCTGCTGTTGAATCCGAATTCGTTGAGCCTTCTGTAACTCAGGATCACTACTTAGTTCACCAGATTCTTCCTGCTGCTTAGCAGTTTTCTCCAATTCACGCCGATTTTCAACCTCTTTATAAGCTCGTTTGACACTAACTCCTTTCCGATAGATACCATTATCGTAAAGGTTGTCAATAACAGCTTCTCGATCTTCTTCAGGAATCGAGGTTATATCCATCGCTACCTTGTTTGGCGCATCTTCAATGAGCTTGCACCATTTTTCGGCTAACTGGGGACTCTTCTCTCTCACCTTCTCCACGGCATCAAGAGCAGTGATTCCATACCGCAAGGATGCGACACCCCTGTCTAGCTTCTGACTAACTTTATAAATCGAACGTCCTTTGTATCCAGATTCTCCCTCTGATTTTACTCCTGCTCGTTCACGCTTAGCCGCCTCAACTTCCTCAATCTTGAGAGCTAATCTGGCTTCATTCAATAGCTGAACTTCTGATTTTACTCTGTAGGAGTTCATCAGCTTCAATCGTTTGAGGCGTGAGATATCATCTTTGAAAAAACAAATGTTAACGGGGACGCGCTTATATTTTTTCGGCTCGTTTTTTGCCTCTAATGCCTCGTTGATTTGGGAAACGGCTTCATGACGAGAGTTGCCATCAATAATAACTCCCCATTGATCAACAACCAAAGGGACTAATTGAGAATCAGACTTGCTCAAATCTCCAATTAGTCGTTTGACATTACTGGAGTTGCCTGAATAAATAATCTCGTTGTATGGCAGTTTGACTAATAGCTCAACGTCTACCTGTGCTAAGCCTTCCGTATAAAAGACTTGGGTGTGACGATTGTGCGCCAAAATCGCAGTATTTTTCGCCTTAGAAAACGAACCAACTACACCACCAGACCAAATGATCTGATCTTTTTCCCACAGGGTAGGGAAGAAATACTCTCCTTCCTTTTCTACCCTAATGGAATACTTGTTAACATCTTTCTGCCATTCTACTTCTGGCTTGTCTACTACGCTTACTGTTTCTGTTGTTTTTGTTGCCATCTCTCTCCTAGCGTAAAAGAACCATCAACTGAAAGTTCTTTTATCCTTTACTTAGTTTAACATCTTATTCCGGACAATACCCTAGTAATATCATGTTACTAGGGTCACACTCCCAACTCCAAAGACAGTTGCTCATAAACCCAACTGCCCTGACGACCTTCAGCGATCGCTAACCTTTGTAAATACTGCTTGTACTTTTCTTGCTCCTCTGGGGACGCACCTGCCAAGACAGAGTTTCTCCTCCAGTCCAGTGGGGGATTACGAGAGAACTTTTTGAGAAATCTGCCGAATCTGCGTGGTTCTTCATCCGTCTTCAGCAGCACATCCACAAAGTCCAAGATTCCTCTTGAGCAGAACTTTATCGAAACCCATAAGCTTC
>JAAHGR010000094.1 GCA_010672425.1 Symploca sp. SIO2E6 | reverse complement strand
GGAGAAAACTAAGCAGGAAAAGCTGAGTTTTTTGAGGAGGAATTGATGTCTGTCGAAGAGGGTGTTAGCTGGCTCTAGCTATTCGATACCTCTTGTCCTATTTACGCCTTAATCCAATCTGTGGTTTACTGCCGGAGGTAAAGCCTGCTGGGAGTGAACTAACTGATTTGGGTTGAGCAAAAACAGAGGTGGTTTATCATTATGAGGAATGATTAATGCGCTGACACAGCGAATATTTCCTTCATTAATATAGTCCGAAGTTAGAGGAGAAAAAGCCGACTCAGGCACTCGTTGTAAAGAAGGTGGAGCATCAATTGGTAACCCCACCAGTTTTCCTTGAGAGTCCTGGACAATCAGGAGGTAGCGCTCAGCAACTTCACTTGGTTGTTCGGTTGATCTTAGACTAAGATTACCCCCAGAAAAATCCTGCGAGAGTGTTTCCCGAAAAATCCGACGTTTTACATCTATGACCATTAATTCTTGATCTTGATAAAGTGTTATACCCACTCCTGCTCCTCCTGACGCTCCATAAACTTCTCCCATGGGGATAACTTTTTGGACAGCCATAATGGGTAAAGCAAAGCCTTCATTCTCTAGGTGAAAGACAATCACTTGTTGGGTGGCTCTAGCTTGGCGAGCGCTAGAGCGTCGGCGGGGAGTAAGAGGAGAAAAAACAGCCATGATTAGCATGATTAGTAAAAATCGTCAAGCAGTTATTTTTTTACTTAATTAATTGTTTTAAGGTTCGTAATAACTGCCGCTCATTGTAAGGTTTAGAAAAATACGCGGTGGCTCCTAAAGTCATTGCTAGTTGGCGATGTTTATCCCCACTACGGGAGGTGAGCATCGCAATTGGTAAATCCTTGAAATTGGGGTCTGATTTTATACGAGCCAAAAAGCCATAACCATCGAGGCGAGGCATTTCAATGTCACAAATAACTGCTCCAACAAGCAATCCACCGAGCAGTTTTTCAACTGCATCTTGACCATCTTTTGCTTGTTCCACCAAATACCCAGCTTTTTCTAAGGCCAAGGCTAAAAACCGGCGGACATTAATTGAATCATCAACAACGAGAATGGTATCTTTTTGGCTACCATCTATTACCAAAGCTGGTGGATTGTCCCAGGAAGCAGTACCTTCACTCCTAGAGTAACTTGGTTGTGAATAGAGAGTGCTGGATGTTTGCTGTACGCTACCGCGCCCTGCTTCGCCATCACAACTGGCAATCCAGCGCAGCAGTTCAGAAACGTCAACTAGTGGCACGACTTTACCATCGCCGAGAATCGTACAGCTGGTGAAGCCAGGAGGCATGACCAGGGGTTCTTCAACTTGGCGGACGGCCACTTCCTGTTCACCCCAGCAGCGATCCACTTGGATCCCTTGCAAATGATCGCCTTGACTAATCATCAGTACAGTTGGTTCACTAATGCTGGGCACACCTTCAGATACTGTTACTCTACGGGGGCAGTAAAACTTCAGGAAGGTTGCCAAGTGAGTCAGGGGAATCATCTCCCCTTCCCAAGAGAGGAATTTGCTGCCAGGGGTTGTTAGTACCATGTCCGAGCGCAGTAGGAGCATTTCCTCAATTACATCTGTGGTGAATGCCAATAGCATGCCGTTGCTTTCTACCAGCAGTACTCGTGCCACTGAGAGGGTAAATGGAACTGTTAGGGTAAAAGTAGTTCCCTGACCCGGAGTAGTATCAACTCTGATGTCGCCACGAATTTCCTTGAGGTTATTGCGAACTACATCCATTCCTACGCCTCGACCTGAGAGGTCGGTGACTTGGTCGGCAGTGCTAAATCCCGGCTCAAAAATTAGTGATAGCAGCTCATCCTCACTGGCGGCAGCGAGCAACTCAGCATCCAAGCCCATGGCTTTGGCTCGCTCCCTAATTTTGTCAAGGTTGATACCATTACCGTCATCACTGATAGTAATCAGGGTTTGGTTCCCCCGGTGAGCTGCTTTAATTTCAATCGTTCCTTTTGGGGATTTACCCTGAGCCTGACGAGTCGTGGGGTCTTCAATCCCATGGTCGAAGGCATTACGCACTAGATGCATCAAGGGGTCGTTCAGAGCCTCTAGGATACTGCGATCAATCAGGGTTCCATTGCCTAATACTTTGAGTTCGACTTGTTTGCCGTGTTGTAAAGACAAATCTCTTAGTGCTCTAGTGAATCGTCCCACTAACTCCGATAAGGGGCGCATCCGTAAGCGGGTAAGATTGGTTTGCAGCTGCTTGGTTGTCCGGTTTAATTCACGAGCTGTAGAGTCTGTATCTTCAAGACCAAGTGCAATATCAGAAGTAACTTCTTGAATCTGGACGATGGTCTCCATTACTTCCATTGACAGCAGGTGTAAATCGCTGTATTGATCCATTTCTAAGGTATCAAACCCAGATAGGTCGAGGGGATGAAGGTTTGTTGTTCCAAGTGGATTGGTAGCTGAGTATGCGGGAGGTATGGGAGGATTTTTACTCTCCTCTCTCCCAAAACTTTCTTCTTTCTCTTTTCTGGAATTGATCGAAGCAGTGAATACCAAATCTGTCCCTACAAGAGCTTCTCTTGCTGTACCTTGGGTTGCTACTTGATCGTAGGTAGTCCGCAGGCGCATATTCAGCTGTTCCAAGATACTAACTCGGTGGCTGAGGGTTTCAATCATGTTATGCAAACGTCCCAAGTTCAAACTCATGCCGTTGCGCTCGATGGTGAGTTCTCCAAATAGATCATTGAGGCTATCTAGTTGTCGGACTGGAATGCGGACTGTATTTTCTTGAGTTTCCTTGTTTTGAGTTGATGGAGCACGTCGTGGTTTATTTTCTTGCCATTTTACGTCTTTTGTTTGAACTTCTGTAGCTCCAGTAGAGACGTGCCATGGCGCGTCTCTACACTCTACTGGAGCAATTCTGTTCGGTGCTTCCTTACTCTCGGAGGTAACTTCTTGGGAAACAGATGTGCTTGATGATGATACAGCAATTGGTTCTTCTATCACATTATTATCTTGCAGGCTCGCTACCGCTAGCTCCTCCGGAGCTGCATCAAATTCGGGAGCCATATCAAATTCCGCCGCTGCATCAAATTCCGCCGCCACATCAAATTCCGCAGTAAATACATCCTCAGTGTCATTTTCTTCTACCGTTATGCTGTGTTCTCCAAGAGTTGGTGTTGGGAGGCTTGCCGGTTGGGTAAGGAGTGTCGAAGAGGGAACACAATCTCCTTCAAGCTGCGTAGGCATTTCTCTGATTTGACCAACCAGAACCAAAGCTTGCGATCGCCTCCAGGCTTGTAGTGCTAGTTCAGCTGTCTCTTGAAGCTGCAATGGGGCGTCAAGAATCCTTTGAATGATGGATTCACACAGGCTCTTAAATGCCTCCAACTGTAGCATTTCCCCCAAACCTCCTAGCTCTTGAGCCATGATTGAGAGTTCTTCTTCTAAGCAAGGGGTTTGGGGGTCGGCTAAAACTCCCTCGAGGCGATTTAGACATCCCTCAACTTCTGTTTCAAACAAAAGAGCTGCTACATTTGTCCCTTCTTCTGTCCCCAGCATAGTAGATGCATCATCGGCTACTGGATCTCCTAGGCATTCATGGAGCTCTTCAAAAACTGGGTTACCGACTGATGTGAGCCACTGCTCATCAACGTCGGTTTCCTGGCGATTGAGGGTAAGTACTTGGCGCAGGCGGTCTACTGCTGTTAGTAGTAAGCTTTCCAGCTCCTCCGAGATGTTCAGGGAGTTTCTCTGAGCTTTCAATACTTTGAAGGAATCCTCCAGACGGTGAGCCAGTTGACTCAATGTCCCAAACCCCATCATTCCAGCACCGCCTTTGACGGAATGAGCTGCTCGCAAGACAGCATCCATTTGAATCGGATCAATATGGCTGCTTTCTAAACCAAGGAGTACTGATTCAATGGTGTCTAGGTAATCTTGGGCTTCTTCGAGAAACTGGAGTTTAATTTCGAGTTCCTTGTCTTGTGTCATGTGCTTTCGGTGCTGGAGATTCACGCTGTGAACGCGGTGGTGTTTTTTTTCATAATGAATAGTTGACTATTCGCCAACATTGAACGTACCGACGGATGCTTGCAGTTCCTGAGCAATTCCTACGGTTTCTTGGAGAGAGCGAGAAATTGCTCTGGTGGAATCAGATGTGCGTTCAGAGACTAAGGCAATATCTTTCATCAACTCGGTAACAGTTTGAGAAGTTTGGGCTCCAGACACGGTGGCGTTTTTTATCGATTGTACCAGCTGGTCTATCTTATAAGACACTTCGACAATCTGACTCAAGCTCTGCTTGGCATCTTCAACTAAATGAGTACCTTCTACCACTTGGGTGGTGCCTAGTTCCATTGCTTCAACTACTTCTGCGGTTCCTTGTTGAATGTTCTCTACGATCTGTTCAATTTCTTTGGTAGCTGCTGCCGAACGAGCTGCTAGTTCTCCGACTTCTTCTGCAACTACTGCAAAACCCTGACCTTCTTCTCCGGCTCTAGCTGCTTCAATACCAGCGTTGATGGCTAACAAGTTAGTTTGCAGGGCGATTTGGTTAATCAAGGAAACCACTTTGGAAATTTGCTGGGATGATTCTCCCAGGCGTTTGACTTTTTTCGCTGTTTGAGCCACGGTTGCCCGCAGACTGAGGATATTTTCGACTGAGCGCTCCATTGCTCGACCACCGGTTTGGGCAGTAGCTGAGGCAGTGCGAGCTACGGCTGCTGCAAGACTAGCGTTTTCTGCTACTTCTTGAATCGAACGGGTCATTTGCTCAACTGAGTCCAGGGTACGGGTCGTCTCCTCGGCTTGCTTAAGAGCGTCTTCAGAAAGTTCATGGATCGCCCCCTCGTTGAGAGAGAGTGAAGTGTTGACCTGAGTGGCAGCATCTTTCACTTGGGTAACAATGCCCCTTAGACTTTCAATCACTGCATTGAAGAAGTCGGCAACGGTGCCAATTTCCCCAGCTGTAACATCGGCCCGCACAGTGAGGTCGCCTCGGGCTGCTCCTTCTACATCACTGAGCAGTTCCAACAGCTGGAGCTGGAGTGCTTCTTTTTGCTGACGTTGTTCTTGAGAGACTGCTTCTGCATCAATGAGTGCTTGTTCTCGTGAGGCGAGCAGAGTAACTTGTTCTAGAGCAAAGCCAATTTGAGTGGCTATTTGTTTGAAGAAGTTGATTTCCGACTCTTGCCAGCGCCGCGTACCTGAGCACTGATGGGTTACTAATAAACCGAGTAATTTACCTTCTGACAAAATTGGGGCTACCAAATTGGCCTGGACTTTGAAAGGTTCGAGCTGACCCTGGTAACATTGGGTCAGACCAGCATTGTAAATGTTTTCAACGGCTTTGACGCGACCACGCTGGTATTTTTCTACATAGCGGTCGGCAAAGCAGGGGTCAGCGATGTTTGCCCCCAGGGATTTTGGCCATTCTCGTCCCACGGCTTCTGCAACGATGGTTCCTTGCCAGTTATCGTCAAAGAGATAGACTACTGCTCGGTCTGTTTTCAGGGTTTCTCGGACACCTGTAATGGCTGCATTGTAGATGTCTTCGATTTTGAGCGATTCCCGGATTTGAGAGGTAATTTCATTCAATTGTTGGGCTTGCTCGGTTGCTAAGGCTTGCTTGTTCAGGAGACTGGCTTGTTCGAGGGCAAAACCCATTTGAATCGCCACCTGCCGGAAGAAGTTGATCTCAATTTTCTGCCAAGACCGAGGGCCTGAACATTGATGGGCTCCTAACAAGCCTATCAGCTGATCCTCTACCAGAATAGGCACGACTAAATTTGCTTTGATGTTGAAGGGTTCTAGCAGATCTAAATGACACTGGCTCAGCCCAGAAGAGTGAATGTTTTCCAATGCCTGTATCCGACCTCTCCGGTACTTTTCCACATATTCGTCTACAAAGCATTGGTCAGAAATTTTTTCCCCTAGGGCACTCTTACAACCTTCACCTAATGACTCAGCGACGAATGTCCCGTGTGAGTTCTCATCAAGGAGACAGACAAGTGTGCGATCTGCTGCCAGCGCAACTCTTGTTCCGTTGACGGCTGCGCTGAAAATCTCTTGTTGGTCAAGAGATTTTCGCATACGGAGAGTAATTTGATTCAGTTTTTGGGCTTGGTCTGCTGCTACAGCTTGCTGCAGTAGGAGGTCTGCTTGGTCTAGAGCTAAACCAAGTTGGGAGGCGACTTCGGTGAACAGATTTATTTCTGCATCTAGCCAAATACGGGGTTTGGCTAAACAGTGAGCACAGAGCCAGCCGTATACTTTGTCACCTCTGATGATGGGTGCCATCATATACCCTTTGACTTGCAGCTGTTCCATGATGGCATATTCCCAATCAGCAAGATTGGCTTCTTTTATGTTATCTACTGTCCGGAGCGGTTCACGGCGTGGCAGTTCTTGGGTATCTCCTTCGAGCAAGGGAGCGTCGAGGGTTTTGGAGAGGGTTTTGAGCCAACCTGGTGCCACTGATTCAGCGGTGATAGTACCATGATTGTAATTGTCGAAGCGACAGATAACCGCCCGGTCAAGGTTGAGAGCAGTTCTGAGCTCTGCCACTGTTGTTTTTATAATCTCGTCGAAGTTGAGTGAAGAACGAATGCGCGGTGTCACATCTTTCCAACGTTGGCTCCGTTCTGCTTCGGCGGCTTTCTGGGTGGCCAAGGTTAGACTGCTTAAAGATACACCAACTTGTGCTGCCAATTCTTTGAGGAAGTCGATTTCAGACTGCTGCCAATCTCGGATACCAGAACACTGATGTGCTACTAGTAAGCCAACTAGAACGTCGCCAGAGACGATGGGCACAACTAAATTGGCCTTAACCTGTAACCGCGCCAATAGCTCTAAATGGGCTGGGGAATAATTGGTGGTCTGGACGTTGGAAGTTGGGACAATACGCCCTCTCTGGTACTCTTCTAGGATCGATCTTGGAATGCAAGGGTCAGTGATTTTGTCGCTCAGTGCTCGTGGCCAACCTGATGCAACCGCTTCGGCGACAATAGTGCCGCTCCAGTCAGGTTCAAAGCCATAGACAACTACCCGATCTACGCTGAGCTGATCAAGGGCTTCTCGAACTGCCCGGTCGAAAATGAACTGCCTGTCTCCAATACTTGCGGCGTTAACTGTGTCAGCATAGACCTGAAGTTGTTCCAGGGAGACTTTTTGGTCTTCTAAGAGAGTCTGAAACTGGTCTGCCATCCGATTGATGTTGGAGCCCAAGACAGCGAGTTCGTCTTCTCCTTCCACATTCAGGCGGATATTGAATTCCCCTTGACCTAGTTTCTTCACAGCTTCTGTTGAGGAAAGAACTGGCTTGATAGCGCGTTTGGCGAGGATTGTTCCAGCGATACCAGCCAGTACAGCGGTTACCCCGGTTCCCCAGAGCAGGAGCGTGAGATTTGGGGCTTTATGGTTTGTGTCTCGCGGATGCGATCGTCTCGTGGAGCGATTACTAATTTCGGAGTTGAATGCTTGCTTGACTAAAAAATAGTCAGCTATCCCAATACTGAGTACTGGGAGTACACTAAGGGCAACTGCCAAAATTGTTGCTTTGGTTCCTAAGCTCAGTCTCCTCCACCAAGACACTTTATTAGTTTTTTGAGTTTGTATGTAGACAGGAGGCTTACTCACTGCCTGGATGGTCGCCAAATCGATTAACGATTGAGGGTTGGCTGTGGGACGACTATAGCTGTTGCTGGCTACGTCAGATGTTCCTTTTGTTGCTACCGAAGAGCGATGGTCGCGGAGCGTTTGCGGAGCATGGTCGGAGAGCATACCGCCGAAAGCATCGCTATTAATGTTATCTGGAATTTTGTTGTTACTATTACTAGCGGAATCTAATTGTTTAACCATGAAATAAGCACCATTAGAATTGTGGGAATGAAAGTTGCTGGGAAAAAAGGTGTTGAAAGTTAGTAAGGAGTGACGGGATGACTTTCTAACAAATAACTGTCATGCGGAAAGTTGCTATTGCTGTGCGTTATGCATAATCGCCTCAGCATCCAGTAATAATAAAATTTCTTGCTCTTGCAAGATACATCCCCGTAAATAAGGGACTATACTCGAAGACACTTGTTCTAGTGGGGATTGAATACATTCAGATGTTAGACGTATCACACCTTCAACGGTGGTGACAATCAGCCCAAGAGTTGCTGATTGATTACGAATAATTACTATATTGTACTGCTGAACATTTGTTTCTACCCCTGGTAAGCCCAGCATTCTTGCTAGGTCAATCACCCATAGTACACGATAGCGCCGATTCAATAATCCCATTACATAGGCAGGCATATTTGGCATTGGTGTCAGACGACTAGGTGCTAAGAGAATAACTTCTTGCGCCTGAGTCATGGATAAAACAGCAGGGGTTTGTTTCGCTAACTGAAACTTGAGATAAGTATCCCCTTTATTTTTAGCTTTGAGGGGTTGTTTTGGCAGGAAATCAAGTGCGTTTTTAGGGGTAGATAAATCGAGCATGTTCAATTATAAATTTAAGGGATAATCCCACTCTTATAAGAGGAATGTGAATGTCAAATAGCAACGGATTTAATGGCACGAATAATTTGTTCACGGGTAAAGGGTTTAGTTATGTAAGCATCAGCTCCTTGTTTCATTCCCCAAAGGCGATCAATCTCCTGGTTTTTAGAAGAACAAATAACAATTGGTACTTTTTCAGTAGCAGGATGAGTTTTGAGGCGGCGACATAACTCAAAACCACTCATTCCTGGCATGACCACATCAGTGATAATAACATCAGGCTTTTGTTCTGCCACTTTATTTAGAGCTTCTTTGGCTCCAATCGCGTTGATGACATTATAGCCACTTTCTCTCAGATAATGGCTCATTAACTCCAGCTCAGAGAGAGTATCTTCTACAATTAAAACTGTGCCCATCAAAGTTGTACTCATTGCTCAATTTACCAAATTTACTTACCAATAATTAACATATTTTTTGCAACTAATCTAAGATAAGTGTTTAAACACCATCTTTAGTAACTCTGATTGATTAAAAGGTTTAGTCAAATAGCCCGATGCCCTGACTAATTTTGCTTTAGCTCGGTCGATAAATCCTGTATTTCCCGTAACCATGATGATTGGTGTCATTTTGAATAGTGGATGCTTTCGCAATAGAGAACATAACTCATAGCCATCTAAGTTGGGCATCTCAACATCAAGCAATATCAGGTCAGGCTTAATCCGGACAACTTGCATTAAAGCTCTCACTGAGTCATTAATCATGACCACTGAAAAGCTTTTATCATCCAAGAATGAATTAATCGCATTTAACACAGTTGGACTATCATCAATACAAGCAATACTATACGTAACTTTAGCTATATTATCTCTCTCATTTTTTACAGGACTTTTAAGATTATTTGCGGTGGATATAGGGCGGTTATTTGTTATTTTTGGGGGATTGGTATCTAGTTTTTTCAACGCACCATTTTCTCCTGAATCATTACGAGGAGGTGCAACAGTTACACCAGTTGCTTCAGAAAACTGTTTACGTCGCAACTGTTCGTAACAGCGTTCCACCAGTGTTCGCAGATCTAGTCTACAAAACTTAGAAAGTGCCTCAATTTTGTCTTGGTCAATTAATTGGTAAGTTCCTTCTTTAACCCCCAAAAGTGATTCCATCACCTCTTCTGCTAGTGCTTCGATTAGAGTTGCTGCCTGAGATGAGTTGAGATACTGTTGATTGACCAACCAGCAAATTGCTTGGTAATCAGAATTTTGACTAGACTTACTCTCCAAGTCTGATTCAAATATCAAGCGAATTTGAACCCTAACTGCACTAACCAGGGTAGGAATTTGACGACTGAGGCGACGCAAGTGACGGTCGAGCCGCTCGAAGGGGTCAACAGAATCTGAGGCATAGATCAGTTTTCCCTGTTCTAAATAGATTGACCAAACAACAGAGCCACTAGATACTTGTAAACAACCATTAGCCTGACGACTAGATAATTGTGCTAATAACGAGAGCGGGTTTAACCTTTGGGAAGATCTGTAGCTAGTCATAGAAATGGTATTCATTTGTATCTACCTTGGTCTCATCAAAAATGCATCCTCTGATAACCCAAAAACTACGCCTGATGGTAGATAAACAAGTATGCAACTTGTTTATCTAACATTTTAACATTTTTTTTGCTAAAAAAAGTCAAGTTAAAAAGAATAAAGGAAAAAGTAGATAAAGATTTTGTAAGCTGTGATTTAAACTATCAACAGAGAATAATTAAACTTTTTTTTAGGATTATTAAAATTGTATAAGGAGTTCATAATTGATAATTTATTATTAGTTTTTTCTTATTCTAGAGTCTTCAACAGCCGTTGAATTTTCACAAGCTGCTGCCGTTTTAATGACTCCGGGAAACTTAACTCCATGGCGACTGGGTTAATGATTGTACTATGTTCTTTCTCCTGTAACTTTGGAGCATGATAAATGGCTAATTCTTCTATCGTTTCAAACTGAGCCAACAAACTCATCTGCTGTCGATCATTTGCCTTCTGAGAGATCAGTAAACCGATTAGCGGTCGTATGTGCTGCATTGTCTCCAGATTTAAGATTTGGCTGCCATCTAATTCCAACCTTAAATCCTGAGTCCCCATTTCTGTTAATTTCGCGTTAATAGAGTGACCTTCCCAACCATCCCAGTAAAGCTGTGCTACAGCCTCAACTCGTTTTCGTACAGTGCTTTTGATACCCATCTTCTCGGCAATTGCCGGTCGGAATTCACGGAAGACACGCTTGATTGCTGTCAGAATGAACCATAAAGATTCCAGGGGTTTGTCTACCTCTGTGCGGGTTTGGGAGTACCACTCTTTCACATCAGAATAGATTACTAGGGTCAGATCATCTATCTGGGAGCGAGTGAGATTCACAAATTCAATGAACAGTTGAGCCTGAAGTTTACTTGTGGCATTCGCTCGAATTACCCGACCATTTAGCAGCACCCGTGCGCCGTAGTCTCCCACCAACTCTAATTTGATTTCATCAGCAATATTTGGCCATTCATCCAACAGAATTTGAGTCCCGCTTTCACTCACGTCAACCGTTTTACCTGTCCAACTTTGGTTGCCGCTATGAATGATCGCAGTTAACTTCCTCGGTAAGCGGTGTGTTTGACGGAGTTGGGGTTGCTCGAAAGCAACCAAACAGGCAGCCAACAGCAGAAACAAATTAAAGCCGCCCCAAAACATATTGATTAGAACCGCTTGGGTATCTTCTGGACTGAGTAACAACCAAAAAGGCACGGCAAGCAAAGAAGCAGCAGAAATTGCGCTGACGATTACCAGGTATCGCACCGAATCAAAGTCAAAGTTCCGCTCGGTAACCGTCAGCCCCTTGTCAGTCACATTAAAGGAACCGAGTTTGGGGTTAACTACGGCTAACAGGGTGACAATTCCTGCCTGGAATGACATGGCAAACTCAAAAATCTCATTCCAGAAGGAGAAGCGGACATGTTTGTAGGGAATGTGGTTAGTCTGCATTGACAAAATAATATGAGGTAGAGCGTAGAATAAAGTTTCTATACCCAGACCTTTCACCGAGTTGATGCCAAACAATAAAAATAGGGGAGGGGCGAGGGCATACATCAACCTGGGATAACCATAAAAGAAGTGGGATGTTGCACTGAAATAACAAATCCGCTGGGGAATTGTTAGATTTAGTTTCCGATTGATTAGGGGGTTTTCCAATCGTAAAATCTGAGCCATACCTCTTGCCCAGCGCACTTGTTGTCCGACATAGGAAGAGAACATTTCCGGAGCAAGACCTGCCACCATAATTTTGTCATAGTAGATTGATTTGTAGCCTAAGGAATGCAGACGGAAGGCTGTATGACAATCTTCTGTAACGGTTTCTGTTGCAATTCCACCTACTTGGAGTGCATACTCTTTGCGAATTACTGCTGCCGAACCACAAAAGAAGGCTGCATTCCAGAAGTCATTTCCTTTTTGTAATACTTTATAAAATAGTTCATTCCCCACAGGTATTTTCCCTCGTGTGAGGAGATTACGCTCAAACGGGTCGGGGTTATAGAACCAGTGAGGTGTCTGTACAAAAGCAAGTTTTTCATCTCTTAAAAAGAAGCCGACTGTATTCTGAAGAAAATTGCGGGTTGGCATATGGTCACAGTCTAGAATTAGCACTAAGTGTCCATCAGTGCGCTTAAATGCTGTGTTAATATTCCCGGCTTTGGCGTGTTCATTATTGTCTCGAGTCATCATGATTACGCCAAGTTCTTCACAGGTTTGCCGCAGTTTTTCTCGACGGGCTTTATATTTTTCGGCTCGACCATCATCCAACACATAAATTTTCTTTTTGTCTGCTGGATAGTCAATAGCGAGAGCTGCTAGTGTAGTTTTGCGGACAATTTCCACATCTTCGTTATAGGTAGGGATATAAATATCAACTTTTAACCACTCTTCTTGGGGGAAATCGGCAAGGTCAACTCGCTTTCTGTCTTTGATTTTTAAAGTTTGAAAGTAGGCCAGTAACAGGGTGCTAATTGCATAAAGTTCTGCGGAAAATAGTAATAATGAGAAGGTGGCATTTAGCCAATCTTCTAAATTCAGAGTATAGCTGGTGCGGTAATAAAGATAGCGGATAGTCGTAATAATGCTCAGGAGAGCCAAAAATAAATGAACATACTCGCTGTTTTTTTTGCTCTGGCATTGTTCCTCTATCTCTAGGGCAAGTCGTCCCAAAAACAGCAACAACGCTGCTACCAAACCTTGCTGCCAAATTGCTGGACGTGCTGTAATTAGTGGAGTTAATAAACATAGTCCGCACACAATTAGTAAGAGCAGCTGATTGTTGCTTAAGAACTGAAAAACCTGGTCAAAAGCATTAGGTAGTAGCTCTACCAGCCATCTAGCAATCTGCGCACGTTGCTCTTGAGTTATACGAAAGCGCTTCAGACTAAATCTTGACTTCAATTTTGAGGATAGATTCGTCATAAAACAGTTACTTGTTATTTGTTGTTGGTTATTGGTTGTTGGATTTATCCAACAGACTTGCCACACCATCTTTCGGAGGCCACAACTGTTATTCAACTTGCTGGCTAATCCGCTTGAGATATAGTTGGACAATCCCGTACAGAATCAGGGTTGCTGCCACTAGAGCTGGACCTAACATAAACCAACTACCTGCTAGGAATCCGAAAATTTGTTGAGACACTGGCGTTTTGTCCACTTCCAACTTCTGGGATTGCTGAAAAAACTTCAGGTTATAGGCATTTGGATCATAGGCATTGGCATTTGAAGAGTTGGCACTAATAAGTACTGTGTCTTCCTTGATTTGGAAGAATAAGGGGTCAAGACGTAATAAATCTTGTACCTGATCTAAGCCTTTTGTCGTATGACTACTCAGAGCTAGTAGCACCCGTTCTGAGTTCCAAGGAGAGATAATTTCCTTGATCACACCATCGTGGTCAAGATCTGGACTAGCTGTACTTTCGGAGAAGGAGCGCGATTGGTCATCTCCTAATTCAAAACCATTCCCCGCAAAAGCTTCTGGAAATGGAAATTTTTCCCTTGTACCAATTCCTACCAAATGTAACTTATCTTTTTGCTCATCTGGCACTTCTGTGAAGGAGTCGTTGGTATAAACTACTAACTTAACCGACTCAGCTTGGCTTAGCCGTCCCATTCTCTTAGAGAATTCAAGAGCCGTCATCAGATCGCTCTTTGATGGAGAGGAGGGCAAAACAATCGCTGTCTTAGATAAATCCTGAGGAGCCGCAAAAGGGAAACCATACTGTAGCAGTTTGAGATCTGGCAGCTGTACAGTGTTGGAGGGATTGAGTTTAAAGCTGGTATCGGCGTTCAAGGTACCCCAGAGCTGTTGATCTGTCACCCGGCTACAGGAGCGTCGCTCCCGTGCATCAAGACGGAAATCGACTTTGATTTTGGAGTCTGGCCCGATCAAATCTCCCGGTAGGTCAACTTTTAGTTTCTCTGCGGTACCGCCATTGATAGAAGTGAGCCGTTTTCCAACAAGGGCAACGTCATTAAGCTTTACTTCCACTAATGAGGTTTTGGCATTAATTTGCGGGCCATAGTTGTACATTAGGGTCATGGAGTTACCCGAACCAAACTTATCGTCTGGCAGTGCCCGCAGGTCAATTTCTATGGGTGGGGAATCGGCTCCCCGAACTGTTATGTCCTGATAAGGCTGGTTGCTGCGACTTATCAGGTCACTCAATTGGAATTTTCCTTCTTCTGGCAAGTATCTTGGCCAATCCCGAGGTGGCGGGGAAGCCACTTCTTCTAATTGTTTGACTAAGATTAGACGACCTGTACTCAGCTTGCGGTCTTTGGAGTTTACTAAAAACTGTACAGCTTTGGCGACGCCTTCTGGCCCATTGCCTGTTGCTACTAACACAGGAGAAGTCTGTTCTGGGGTGGTGGTTAAGAACAAAATTCCAACGTCTTCGGGCAATGCCTTCTGATCTTCATCCAGAAATTTATTTTCTTCTAGGGGTATCGGCAGTTCCAGTGATTTCAGGGCTGGCTGCTGTGTTGGTGTTCCAATGACCACCAACCGCTCAGTCTTACTCACGTCATCAAAAGTTTCGACTAGGCGGGTATCCAGAGGACGGTAATCAGCTAGTCTGCCTAAGGCTGCTTGGAAGCGAGTAGTAGGTTGCAGGAAGGTATCATCAACTTTCTCTGGCAGCAGATAAGCGATTTGATTGGGGTCTAAGCTGAGTTCATCAAATATCGGGTAGGGATAGCTCTTGAAATTAAGAGCTATTGGCTGAGGTTCGTAATCAATCGTGACTTTTGAATCCGGCAGAATCTCAGTCCACAGTGAAGGGTCATAAGGGTCTTGAGTACAAGTGGGGGAGTTGTTTTGTAGTGCGGCAACTATAATTTGGTTATAATTCTGAATTTGCGATATCGGCACATCGAATACTTGAGAGCCGATTTCACCCTTTTGGAGATTGAGGGGAATTGTGCCAACACTAGCACCGTTAATCAGAACAGTCAGATTCGATCTCGTAGCATAGAGTGCTGGAGAATGACGATAGCGGATCAGGGCTTTGACTGATTTCAGCTTCCAGTCCCGGGGACGGGTAAACCCCAGTCGCGCTTCATCATAGATGCCCTTCAGGCTGAAGCGAGTACCAACTACTGGAGAGCGATTGAATTCTAAGACATACTGACCACTCAGAGGAGCATCGTCTGCGGGGGCTTCTGTTGGTGGGCTTGGTAGGACAAAGGAGCCTGCTGCTCTTTCTTTTCTCTCTTCGGTACTGTTTTCCCTTAGTGTCTCTGTGGGTGCAGATATTCCGGGAGATTGAGGAAAATTACTCTGAGCTGTCGCAATGGTTGTGCCACATATGGGAACCACACAGCTGAGTACTAACAGCAAAAAGAGAGAATATCGCTTAAAAGCCCTCACCTGGCGTGAAAGTAGGATTTGTTTGGGTAGATGAGCTTTGGACTTACGAAAAAAGCGTTTCATCGGCAGGAGTAGTGAAGTCTGATGGAAAGATGCTGCACAATCAGGCGGCGCAGAGCGAGAAAGTTAAGAGCATACGAACTGTGAGAAAAGAAAGCTCACTTCAAGGTAAGATAGGGACAGCCAAGGCAGCACTATTACCACTTACTTGATACAAAGCCTCTCGGACTTGATCCGGATGAGCTGGCTTCACTTCCGTTGCCCTAGAAATTGATAGAGATGTCCGACGGATAGCCGGGAGTCGCGGAGAAGCCCACACTTACCCAGTAGGTAAGTGTGGGAGTCTGTCACTCAACTAACAAGCCTATCGCCAACAGTTTTGCCCCTGATTTCTGTTAGACTGTTATCACAACGCTTATTGAGATATAACGCATCTGGGAACTGAGATAATGGGCAATATCCAGAAGCAACAAACGCTAGAAAGAGATGATTATCTCAGGTTTCGATTACCTGAGGCTCTGAAGGAGAGATTTAAGCTGTATTGCTACCTAAAGGGCATAACAATGTCAGATACCGTCAGGGAGATGATTGAGGAGGTTCTGAGAAACGAGGATTTAGAAAAACTGTTACAGGAAAAACTGTTACAGGAAAAGCTCAGAGACAATACCCGAGAGGGGGAAAACAAAATTTCCCCCTAAAGCAACTTTGAGGTATTCTATTTTAGAATGCAGCGATAAATATCAAAAATAGAGCGGTGGGGCATCCCGTTCTTAAAGCTCAGTTAATGTCCGACGGGATACTGGGAGTCACTGAAAATCCCACACTTACCCGATAGGAAAGTGTGGGAGTATGTCACATAATAAAAACAGGCCAAGGGAATCTCAGTTCCATATCAAGGGAATCTCAGTTCCATATCAAGGGAATCTCAGTTCCATATCAAGGGAATCTCAGTTCCATATCAAGGGAATCTCAGTTCCACCATATAAGCCCAGAAACCTCTGTTAGTAGCAGAGGAAACAAAAAAGAGAATACGTGAACTGTAAAAAAACAGTCCCATACCCGTAAACTCTAGCATTTTTTTCTGGGATTTAGCAATCCGCTTTTTGCGGATAACGGAACTGAGATTCCCTCCTACCAAATCAAAGGAGGAATCTATGAAAAAATGGCAAAGGCTAGAGCTTCTTAGCCAGCTTCCAGGTGATTTCTGGCATGAGCTGGTTGTGAAGAGCGCGATAGATCCAGGGATAGCCAATCTCAATTGCCGATTCATTGAAGGGGATGAGATATATGAAGCGCTCCTCTATGCTAAGCTCCAATCCGAAATCAGGCGCAATGATGGGAGGCTCAAGGATAGCTGGCTCAGGAAATATTCCCAGATTGCAGATGACGGGGCGCTCTATTTTAATGGCCTAGATCCCCATCAGAACTGGGAGCAAGATTCAGAGTGGGGGAGGCTCAAGCCCCGTACTCCCAGGATTGGCTGGGATGGGAAGGCTCACAAGTACGAGAATCCGGTTAAACCAGCCAGCTACCATCCCTTGTACTTCCGAGTTTCTAGGAAGGAATGGGAGAAGGTTGCTGCTCGGTATGGTGTCTCGATACCTGATGGAGCTGACAACTTCTGGCAATGGGTTCAACAGAATCCATTGATACCCGTTATTCTCACTGAGGGAGAGAAGAAGGCTCAATGCCTACTATCTCTAGGGTTTGCAGCTATAGCTCTCCCTGGCATCTGGTGTGGCAGGGTGAAGGGCTTGCTCCCTCCTCTTGAAAAGCTGCACCCCGATCTCATGCCAATCGCCAAGGGGAGGAAGTTCCTTATATTATTTGATTACGAAGAAAAGCAGAAAACCCGCTGGCAAGTCTTTCGAGCCACACAGCGCACTGGCAAATGTATTGAGGATGCTGGGGGCAAGTGTGAAGTGGCAATGCTCAAAGGCCCACAGA
>JAAHGR010000939.1 GCA_010672425.1 Symploca sp. SIO2E6 | reverse complement strand
TAGCAAGTACAACAGTTTATCGGCGCAACAAACCGTAACGGAGATGATATGACATTAGTTGTTATGCAGGTGAAAGGGAATTGAAAATTGGGAATTGGGAATTGAGAATTGGGAATCTATGGCTAGTGAACTCCTTGAATTCTTGAACTCCTTTGGTAAAATCTTCCAAGTGTACTATTTTTGATGAGGCAATAATCCCTATGGTCGTTGTAGAAATGCAAGCAATAACCCCTATTTGGCAGAGCATCAGCTATTGCTATGATATTCTGGGAGTGCTAGGCTCTCACTTAAATGTTGATTCGCTGGTGTTGGCTCAAAGCGTTCAAGATCCAGATATTTTAGGTCAGATGCAAAATACCTGGAACAACTTTGTGAAGTCTGGTCAAATCTGGGCATTCCTAATTGGGATAATTATTGGTTACTTCTTCAAAAATTTTACCTCTTTTGGCTAATGGCAATCAACAACCAACAACCAACAACAAACAACCAACAACAAATAACAACTTGGAGTCAGAGGTTTGAATCAGCATTGCATCCGGCGATCGCTAACTTTAATGCTAGTATTGGCTTCGACATGGAACTGATTGAGTATGATATTACCGGTTCTGTGGCTCATGCTAAAATGTTGGCTCATACTGGTATCATCTCCGAGTTGGAAGGGGAGCAGTTGGTGAGTGGCCTAGAGCAAATTCGTTCAGAATATCGGGAAGGTAAATTTAATCCCGGTATTGAGGCTGAAGATGTCCACTTTGCCGTAGAAAGACGACTGACGGAGATTGCCGGTGATGTCGGCAAAAAATTGCATACGGCTCGTTCACGGAATGATCAAGTAGGAACTGATACCAGGCTTTACCTCCGGGAGCAAATTACCCAAATTCGTACCCAATTGCGGGAGTTACAAACTGTACTCCTCAACTTGGCTGAAGCTCATGTGGAAACCCTCATCCCTGGCTACACTCACCTACAACGGGCTCAGCCGTTAAGTTTAGCCCATCACTTACTAGCTTACTGGGAAATGCTCCAACGGGATTGGGAGCGATTAGGTGAAATTTACCGACGAGTGAATATCTCACCCTTGGGTTGCGGCGCACTCGCCGGTACCACTTTCCCGATTGACCGTCATTATACTGCCAAAGAGTTGCATTTTGCGGGCATTTATGCTAACAGCTTGGATGGGGTAAGCGATCGCGACTTTGGAATTGAATTCTTGGCTGCTGCTAGTCTGATTATGGTTCACCTGAGCCGTTTATCCGAGGAAATTATTCTCTGGGCATCGGAGGAATTTGGCTTTGTTATCCTCAAGGACAACTGTTCTACTGGTTCTAGTATTATGCCCCAAAAGAAAAACCCTGATGTTCCAGAACTAGTGCGAGGGAAGACGGGGCGAGTTTTTGGTCATCTGCAAGGGATGCTGGTGTTGATGAAGGGATTGCCTTTAGCCTATAATAAGGACTTGCAAGAAGACAAAGAAGCTCTTTTTGACGGAGTAAAAACGGTGCGAGCTTGTCTAGAAGCAATGACAATTCTCTGGCAGGAAGGACTAGAATTTCGTACCACAAGATTGGCATCAGCAGTTACCGCAGATTTCTCTAATGCCACCGATGTAGCAGATTATTTGGCAGCCAAAGGTGTACCCTTCCGAGAAGCCTATAATCTAGTAGGTAAGGTAGTAAAAACTTCTCTGGCAGCTGGTAAACTCCTCAAAGATTTGACTCTTAGAGAATGGCAAGAACTACATCCGGCGTTTGCAGAAGATATCTATGAAGCGATCACACCAACTCAAGTTGTCGCCGCACGTAACAGTTATGGTGGCACTGGTTTTGAGCAGGTACGGCAAGCTCTTGCAGATGCCCGCAAGCGTTTGAGCAGCTAACAAGCATTTCTGAAGTTTACCTAAAACTTAACATCCTATGATAGCGTATTGATGTACCGGTGAAATTCTGAGTAAAGAGGGATTGCTAAAATGAGTTGAAGGCAATATTCTGCTAGCAGAGTATTTCCAACAAAGGAGTCAAATATGGCTAACGGCAAAACCCTGCAACCAAGCCAATATGCTAAGCATAGATATAATATTGAGCAACCCATTGATTTTGATGTAGCAGTGAATTATGGTGCTGCCCTAATGGCGATTGCTGGAGCAGATGGTGAACTGGTAGAAAAAGAATTCCAGTGGTATATTGATGAGCAAGAGCTGTTGATGGAAGACTCCAAAGAGTACATCGACACTCTACGCAAGTTCGACTGGAAGAATGCCAAGCTCGATGAATTATTAGGTGGTATCAGCTATAATTTTCCTCTAAATTTTAAGCGCTCTATGTTGTATCAAGCAATCAAGATGAGCGGAGCTGATGGTAGCTATCATGATAAAGAAAAAGCTGCTGTAGCGAAAGCAGCAGAGCTTTTAGGAATAGAGCGCAGTGTGGTTGTCAGTCTAGAGTCCCTCGCAGAATTGGAACAAGCAACTGAAAAACTGCGGCTTTCTTTGTTTGAAACGGAAGTTTAATGAGTTTTTCAAGGTGTTAGGTATTAGGTGTTGGGTCAATAAATCAGATTACCTTCTTTTTGATAAACCTAAAACCTCATACCATTTCTCCTCTTACTCATTACTCATTACTTCTCCAAGGAGACGACTTATACTTGACTAACTCAACTACCAAGAGTACCCAAATTCGTCGGTACAAGGCAAGTTTAGCCAAAGTCTTTCCCACTCGTTTACGTGGCTCACTGTCTG
>JAAHGR010000938.1 GCA_010672425.1 Symploca sp. SIO2E6 | reverse complement strand
ACTGGGAATTGGGAACTGGGGATGCGAAGTGCTCCTCACTCAGGAGCCCCTCAAAATTTCAAACTGTAATATACCACATTTACAAAAAAATATCCTACCACCTAGGAAATAATTAGCCTTCAGCCAAAAAGCTGAAAGCTGACAGCTTACAGTTGATAGCTAACAAAAATATTCTTTCTTTAAGATTTAATAACTCTGAACAACAAAAATAACGAATCCCTTGAAAACCCCTTCAACCCTGAGCATGTTAGAAGGAAGTATCACACTCGAAGAGTTCTACTCAATGCTCAAAAAACTAGCCCTTGATGCCAAGTTCATCACCGATACAACCGCCGTTGGCTTACCAGTGCAGCGCGGTGAAAATAACCTGCTAGTTAACAAAGATGAAAAAGCTTCCCTCCTACCTCCAGTCCCCCTCTTGGGAGGGGTTAGGGGTGGGTTCTACCTCCGGTTCCCCTCCTGGGAGGGGTTAGGGGTGGGTTCTGCCTTCTGCCTTCTCGCACTAGTTGGCATCGCACAACCGGCTCAAGCTACAACCAATTTGACAGCACTGAATCCAGGAATTACTATTAATACCTTTACTGAATGTCTTAACGATGGTGTCGCTCTCGTCACAGGACAGAACCCCATAGATCAGTACGGGTGGCAGTATACCATAGATTCAGCCCACGATGGTGTTGATGGCCTTCAAGTTGGTGGCAACGCCTATGAAATTTATAGTTTAGCTCTCAAGGAAACCGCAGATGATATTGTGGTAGCACTCAATGCCAATATGCCATTAACTGGTGTTGACGGAACTCCTGCTGATGATGGCAATATTGGTTGGGGCGATTTATTTTTCAACTTCTCAGGACAAGATTTCAGCAGCGCTAGTAATGCAGGTGATTTGTTTGCTGTACGTTTTGCTGAAACCAATGATTCCTTGGTACCAAATATCGGACTCTATGGTGATGTCACTGCTACTAGTACTACGGCAATCAATAGTGGTTTTAGTAGCATAGAAGCTTATAACCAGCATGTAGCTACCTATGGTTGCAACGGACCAGGCTGCGATCCTAGCTTAGGGGATTTAGCTGCCGACAGTACCTATTTTGAGCAAAATCAAAGTCTTAACGCGATCGCTTCTGGAACATACCTTACTGGTCTTAGCTTTCTTTCCACCGCTGAGTTGAGTGCAACTGGTTATGATGCCAATCAGTTTGCTGGTGAGCATACCATTGCCTTTAAATTCAGTAAATCGAGTATCTGCGATCGCGGTTTTTGTCAAGCAAGTGAAGTAACTAAATCTGTCCCTGAACCCTCTGGTATTTTTGGTTTAGGGATAATTGGTTTAGTAACGGCAACAGGTCTACGTCTACGTCGTCGCTAAAGAAACCGGGTTTCTTGGAGAGAAATAATATTGTGTTATTATCCTTGCTATAAAAATGCGTTTTAGCAAGGCAATAGGCACTCTTGCAATAGGCAATACTCTTAACTAGCACATTGTGAAATCCTTGCTAGGTCAAGATTTCACAATGTGTTTCTTGAAAGCAATAGGCAATAGGAGGCAAGGGATCTATCGTTGTTATTTGATTTCACCAATTCACAATTTCAATGCACAACAGCTTAATTAAAACAAGCTTTTCACGAATCCACCATCAACTTGAATACAGGTTCCAGTGATATAACTGGCTTTTTCTGAAGCTAAAAACACCGCTAAATTGGCTACTTCTTCTGCTGTTGCAGGGCGACGGAGGGGAACAGCCTTCATCCATTGTTGGATAACTGCTTCACGGGAACTTCTCTGGCTCCTGGCTACTTCATCAGCAACTTCATAATACCTATCGGTAACAGCAAAGGAAGGAAAGATGCTATTAACGAGGATGTTATACTCCCCCAATTCATTGGCAAGGGTTTTAGCATAAGCAACAACACTGGCTCTCTGAGCATGGGCAATCAACATACTGGGTTGTTTAGCTGCCGGTGCAGTAACAAAGATAAGCCTGCCCCAAACTTGTTGTTTCATCCGGGGAAGTAAAGCTTCAGCTATCTGCACCTGACTCAGAAAAGTCAACTCAAATGATTTTTGCCAATCCTCTCGGTTTAATTCATAGTGGCGCTGGTAGGGCATACCACCCACATTGTTGACAACAATATCAATGGTGGAAAATTGCTTAGTTATACCCTCTAATAATTGCTTGATGCTATCTTTGTCGCACAGATCAACTTGGATAGGTATAACTGATTGCCCAGTCTTAGAGGCTATTTCCTGGGCCGCCTTGAGCAAGTTATCCTGATCTCTACTGCAAATAATTACCTGACAACCTTCCGTTGCCAACCCCTGAGCGATCGCTTTACCGATACCCTTACTAGAGGCCGTAACTAGTGCAATTTTACCACTCAATTCTAAATTCATATAACGATAACACCTAATTAGTAATTTTTTTAGTTGTAACCAAACTGCTTCCTTCTGCATATTTCCTCACTTTTGTATTGTGAGTTAATTTAATATTTCGTTCTCTACTCTCATATTTTATTAGTTGTGGAAAGAGTTGGGTTAATCTCGATAAACTTACATTACAAGGGAGCATCCCATTTTGGAAAAAACATTAGCAAAAGAACGACATTGCAATGGTTTCAGCCCTATTAAATGAGACAACTCGCCAAAATGGGATGCTCCCCATTACAATGGTATTGTAAGAGCAATGTTAGCAACTATAGCTTGCGCTATCGCGTGTGCTATAGTTGCTAACATTA
>JAAHGR010000937.1 GCA_010672425.1 Symploca sp. SIO2E6 | reverse complement strand
GTGATTTTTGACCAACGGCAGGGACGACCCCCCATTGCAGAACGTACTACCACAGAATCAGCGATGACAGCAAGCGATCGGGTTGTAGTAGTTATTCGAGGCTAAAAAACTCTGTGTCCTGGTGTGCCTCTGTAGTTGATCAAATACACAGGTCAAGCAATTGAAAATTGAAGATTTGTGACCGTTTTAATTCTTCAATTCTTTAATTCTTTAATTCTTTAATCTTTAATCTAAATCAGTTACCCTTAAAACCTTCTGCCTTCTGCCCTCTGCCTTGGAGCCTTCTTTCTCAAGAGTAAAACCTAACACCTAACACCTAAATCTATGACAAAATGGTTTAATAACGCTGGCCCTTGCCAAATCGATATTCACTACATGCTCTCGCCTCTAACTCGTCTACCCCTGCTAGAGCAACTCATTAAACAACGGGGTTACTTTATTATCCATGCACCCCGGCAAATGGGCAAAACCACGGCAATGCTGGCTTTAGCTCAACAGCTGACTGCTAGTGGGCAATACACTGCAATCATGTTATCGGCAGAAGTAGGAGCAACTTTTCCCCATGATCCAGGAGCCGCAGAAAGGGCAATCCTCGATGCCTGGAAAGATGACGCTACCTTTTGGCTTCCCCCAGAACTTCATCCTCCTGATTGGCCTGTATCTGAACCGGGACGCCAGATTGGGGCAGCGCTGAGTGCTTGGGCACAACAGTCCCCCCGTCCTTTGGTGGTCTTCATTGATGAAATCGACTCACTACAAGATGAAACCTTGATTGCTGTCTTGCGCCAACTCAGAAATGGCTATCCTAAAAGACCACAACGATTTCCCCACTCTCTGGCACTGATTGGGGTGCGAGATGTGCGAGACTATAAGGTAGCCTCGGGAGGCAGTAACCGTCTCAATACTTCTAGTCCTTTCAATATCAAGATTAAATCCCTAACTTTGAGGAACTTTACGGCAACAGAAGTAGCCCAATTATATCAACAGCATACCACGGCTACCGGTCAAGTTTTTACCAGTGAGGCGGTAGAACGAGCTTTTCATTTAACCCAAGGTCAACCTTGGTTAGTGAATGCCTTAGCTAAGGAAATTGTGGAAGATTTAGGGATTGACCCTACTCAACCGATTACCTTAGAACATATTGACACAGCTAAAGAAATCCTGATTCAAAGACGAGATACTCACCTGGATAGTCTGGCTAGCTTGCTGCGGGAAAAACAAGTGCGAAGGATTATTGAACCGATACTAGCGGGACAGGATCTAGGGGATATTCCCCAGGATGACCGACAGTTTTTAGTAGATTTGGGTCTAGTGGTGCGACACCCAACCGGAGGACTGACCCCAGCTAATCCCATTTACCGAGAAGTTTTACCAAGGGTATTGGCTAGTGGACCTGAGGATAGTCTGCCGATGATTCAACCTAGTTGGTTAACTCCTGAAGGGAAGCTTGACCCGGAGCAACTATTAGAAGCCTTTCTTGCCTTTTGGCGGCAGCATGGACAACCCTTACTCAGAAGTGCTCCTTACCATGAAATTGCCCCCCATTTAGTCTTAATGGCTTTTTTGCATCGGGTGGTGAATGGAGGTGGTACTCTAGAACGGGAATATGCCATTGGTAGCGATCGCATGGATCTGTGTTTGCGTTATGGGGATGTTACCTTAGGTATGGAGTTGAAGGTGTGGCGACAGGGACGTCCTGACCCCCTCAAAGTTGGATTAGAACAGTTGGATCGCTACCTGGCTGGGTTGGGAGTGGATCGGGGATGGTTAGTGATTTTTGACCAACGGCAGGGATTACCTCCCATTGCAGAACGTACTACCACAGAATCGGCGATGACAGCAAGCGATCATAGAGTAGTAGTTATTCGAGGCTAAAAAACTCTGTGTCCTGGAGTGCCTCTGTGGTTTATAAAATATCAAGAAGCAGTAGATAGTTATTGTTGCCTGTGTCAAATCTGCCATCTTCCATTTCCGATTCCGAAAACTATGATGAGTTTTTGCGTGACCTTAAAGAGCGCATCCGTAAAGCCCAGATAAGGGCAGCAGTGTCAGTTAATCGAGAATTGGTGCTGCTTTACTGGCAACTTGGTCGAGATATTCTCATCCGACAACAGGAGCAGGGGTGGGGAGCTAAGATAATTGACCAATTGGCTAAAGATTTAAAGAAATCTTTCCCAGATATAAAGGGATTTTCCCCTCGAAATCTCAAGTATATGCGAACTTTTGCTCAAGCATACCCTGACGAATCAATTGTGCAACAGCTTGTTGCACAAATACCGTGGGGTCACAATTTCAGGAAAGTTTACCGACAGTTGAACAGTTAGAGATGGAGTTAAACACAGCAGTAGCAGACATTGAGGCTCAGTAGTTGATAAATTTGAGGCTAGAAAATTCTGTGTCCTCTAGCTTGCGATCGCCTCCGGTAGTGACACAACTAAAAATGTAGGTTGGGTGTAACAGAGTGAAACCCAATGCAATAGGTGAATCAAGATACAGCAGTTTGCTCTGCTATGCGGTACAGTCTTGATCCCCCTCGCATCCCCCTTGAATCCCCCTCCCGTCCCCCTTTGTATCCCCCTCCCGTCCCCCTTTGAAAGGGGGAAGCCAGAGGATGCTACGCTTTTACTTCCACGGGAAGCCAGAGGATGCTACGCTTTTACTTCCACGGGAAGCCAGAGGATGCTACGCTTTTACTTCCACGGGGACTTCCGGAAAAGTGTACTTCATTACAGCGCAAAGCGCTGTATATGACATTCCCA
>JAAHGR010000936.1 GCA_010672425.1 Symploca sp. SIO2E6 | reverse complement strand
TATTATACCAATATAGCCGGAATTGATATAATAAGTGGGATTACCTAATTTACGTCTAATGTGAATTAAATTGCACATATCGTAGGGGCGGGTTTAGAAACAATCTAGCCCATTTCACCCAAATATTGCGCACAAAACCCGCCCTACCACAACCTTCCGGTTAACCCAAACATCCCTAGAACACCGATTCAGTAATCGCAAAGTGGTACTCATGTACTGTTAAAAGATTGGAGCTGATGAAGTTCGCAAGAGAATATATTCGCGATGATAACTCGCGAATATATTCGGTTAACAAAGCAATTTTTATTCGAGTTCACCCCAGAGGAGGTATGATAAGTAAAGCAGTCATGTATTTATTGAGAAAACTTTCCAACCCCTATGCGCCCCCAGACTTGGAATCCGTCGGTTGAGTTATCCATAAGTGAACAAAAAATTGTTAAACGCATTAAGCGAGCGAAACTTTTTGTCTTCCTCAGACAAATCCGCCACCTATTGTTGGATGAAGCCTTCCAACAGGAACTAGCATTAATGTATGGTGAAGCGGTCAAAGGGCATCCGCCAGTGCCCCCAGCCCAATTGGCTTTGACCACCATCTTACAGGCTTATACAGGAGTAAGCGATGCCGAAGCCATTGAAGCCCTGACGATGGACAGGCGATGGCAATTAGTGGTGGACTGTAGAGAATGTGAGCAAGCACCTTTTTCCCAGGCAACTTTGGTGAGATTTCGACAAGCTCTAATCATTCACCAACTTGACCGACGATTGATAGAGCGAACAGTGGAACTCGCAAGAGAAACTAAGCAGTTTGGAGCCGGACAATTGAGGGCAGCTCTGGATTCAAGTCCTTTGTGGGGAGCAGCGAAGGTAGAAGATACCTATAATTTGTTGGGTCATGCTCTGAAAAAAGCGTTGGGTGTGATAGCTCGTCAACAGGGGAGGGAGTTGACGGAGTTAGCAACCGAAGCTGGAGCACAGATAGTTGCCGATTCGAGCTTGAAAGCAGCTTTGGACTTGAATTGGGATGATCCAGAAGAGAAGACACTGGCATTAGGGATGGTTCTAGGAGCACTGCACTCTGTCGAAGCCCATCTGGATACTCTGGAGAATATCCAAGAGCAATGCGTGGTAAGTTCGAGTTTGGAAGCTGCCCAACAGGTGGTATCCCAAGATGTGGAAGTGTCCGAGCTAGGAGTTGTCAAACTGCGGCAGGGAGTAGCCAAAGACCGACGAATATCTATCGAAGATGAACAGATGAGGCATGGACGCAAGAACCGTACTCAGCGCATTGATGGCTATAAGCGTCACGTTCTTCGAGATTTAGATAGTGGGCTGGTGCGAGCAGTCGGAATAACTCCTGCTAATGCAGCAGAAGCTACCGTTACTGAAGCTATTGCTACTGACTTAAAGCATCAGGAAGCCCAATTGGCAGAACTCCACATTGACCGAGGTTACTTGAATAGTTCTCTGGTCAGAGACCGCAGCGAGGAGTTAACCATCTACTGCAAAGCTTGGCGAGTTCACAACGGAAATAAATTTAGCAAAACTGCCTTTGTGCTGGACTGGGACTCCGGTACTATTCGCTGTCCCAATCAAGTTAGTTTACCTTTCACCGAAGGCAAAAAAGTCCAGTTTCCTGCGGCCACCTGTGCTAGTTGCCCTCTTCGAGAACGATGTACCAGTAGCAAGAAAGGACGCAGTATCTCTATTCATCCGGAAGAGAAGTTCATCGCTGAACTCCGTCAACGTCAATTAACGACCGTAGGTCGAGCCAAACTGCGAGAAAGAGTGGCGGTCGAACATAGCCTCTCTCATATTGGTCGTTGGCAAGGGGATAAAGCTCGATACCTAGGAGTGCGAAAGAACTTATTCGACTTACGCCGCACAGCAGTTGTCCATAACCTTCATGTCCTGGCAAGAATTTTTGATGAGCTGCCCCAATCAACTCGCCCTTGCATAGTCAGTTAAATCAACCGGGAGCATCCCATATTGGCAAATAATTGATTCTCTAAAAAATAGCTTACTAGATATTTCTTTCGACTCCGAGCAAGAAAATATCTAAGCTGGGATACTTATTCGCGATTATAACTCGCGAATAAGTTGTTCCTTTTTTCCAAAATGGGATGCTCCCAACTTTTCGATGTTGAGTGGAATGACCAACTTTGAGTCCAGTGAAGAGATACAAATCAGTTTCTGTATTGTGATAGGATTAATTGGCACTCAAGACAGGTTCTTCTTGGGAAGGTAGACTGCTGAAATTAACAAATGATACAAATCCGGGTTAATTACCCCTGTTATTCTGGTGAGAAAATTCCATTCACTCTGCCCATTTGACATCGATAATTATCTCTCATCCTGATGAGGATGTTTGGGGAATATATTCGCGAGCTATAATCGCGAATATATTCTTCTTCTGACTCCATCAGCTCCAATCTTTTTAACAGTACATGAGTACCACTTTGCGATTACTGAATCGGTGTTCTAGCAGGATAACGAAAAATCCTGATGTGAGGGGTCATACCCCCCATTCGCCAGCGGTATCCTTAAAGAAGTCGGGGATCTGGGGGATGGGAGAGATTTGGTGTAACCCACCATAGGGTTGGGGTCATAAGTAGTCGTGCAAAATTATTTGTATATAATTCTGCCTGTAAGCCTTGCAGGGACAGAAGCGAATATCCAATTAATTTTGCGTAGGTACTTATGATTGTAGTGCGAGTATCTTGCTCGCTGGGTTATCATTATCTTATATAGAGAATACGGTAAAGT
>JAAHGR010000935.1 GCA_010672425.1 Symploca sp. SIO2E6 | reverse complement strand
TGCGCCCCTTCTTCCTTAACCTTGACGGTCTTGAATATTATATTGTCGCCGGATTTTTCTTCATCAGCCATGTGCTACATATTTACACTACGATGAGGCAGATCTTGAGCAAGATTTACTCACTATGCAAGAATTAGTATCAAAAGAAAAAAGCTGAAGTTTAGTATTTAAATGAAAGTTGTTGCCGATACTTCACCCCTGTGTTATTTAGTTCTAATCGACTTGATAGATTTATTGCCAAATCTTTACGACAAGATAATCATTCCCCGTGCTGTTTTCCATGAATTATCAGCACCCCAAGCACCTGATCTAGTTCAACTTTGGATAGCAAATCCTCCTGATTGGCTCGAAACTCAAATAGTGGAAAATCAACTAGATGTGGAGTTATCCCAATTAGATTTAGGAGAACAAGAGGCAATTACTCTAGCAGAAAGTATTGGCGCTGATTTAATTATCTTAGATGATAAGGCAGGACGCAAAATAGCTTTACATAGAGGTTTAAGAATTATTGGTTTACTAGGAATCTTGGGTGTTGCCGGACAGCGAGGTTTGGTTAATTTATCTGTTGCTATTGAACGTTTGCAGCAGACAAATTTTCGTGTTTCACCTAGTCTACTTGAGAGCTTTTTGGAGCGGTATCAAGATACTGAATGACATGAATAATTGTAACACATTATTGAGGGCTCACTGTTGAGGGCGCACGTCGGTGCGCCCCTACGTATAAACGAGGAGAAAGATGAAAATTCAACAATTAACGATTTTGAGCAATACCCTACTGCTATCGGGATTAATTACCCCAACTATAGCCACAGAACTTGTACCCCATACAACTATTATCAGCCAATCCCCCCAAGAACGTACCGACCCTACTAACCCAAATCAAGACTTCCTCCAACCGGTAGAACCGATTACTCCCCCTCCCGAAGCAGAACCCCTCTTCCCCCAACCGGAAGAAACCACTCCTCCTGAACTTCCCGATAGTGCCAGCTTCCCTATCCAAAGGATTAATATCGAAGGCAGCACCATCTTCACCACAGCAGACTTTGCTCCCCTTATCGAACCTTTAACAGGACAAAATGTCACCCTCAACCAACTCCGATCCGTTGCCGATGCCATTACCCAACTCTATCTAGAACTTGGTTATATCAACTCCCGTGCCTTACTCTCAGAACAAACCATCACCGATGGGGTAGCCACTATTGAAGTTATTGAAGGGACAATTACTGATATTGAGATTAGCGGACAACGGGGTTTTAATACCAGTTACTTTACCTCCCGCCTCAACCGGGGTATCCACACTCCCCTTAATGTTAATCAACTAGAAGACCAACTGCGCTTACTGCAAATTAACCCCTTAATCGAAGATCTTCAAGTAGACTTAGAACCAGCAGAGGTAACCGGAGAAAGTATCCTCCGCCTCAATGTCGAAGAAGCATCCCCCTGGTTTGGTTCTGCCTTTATCGATAACTATTCTGCTGCTAGTGTAGGTTCAGAGCGTTTTGGCATCAGCGGTGGCTATCGTAATCTAATCGGTGTAGGAGATGTCTTCACTGCTACCGGCACTCGTTCCTTCACCGGCGGTTCAACTGTCTTTGATTTTAACTACCTAGTACCTTTCAATGCCCTCGATGGTACAATACAGTTACGAGCAACTATCGATCGCAACGAGGTTACCCAATCTCCCTTTGATGAATTAGGTATCGAGGGGGAATCAGAAACCTATGAAATCTCGGTACGGCAACCAATAAAGCGCAGTTTCACTGAAGAATTTGCCCTATCTGTCGGTTTAAACCACCGGGATGGACAAACTTTCCTATTTGATAATGTAGGTACAGCCTTCGGTAGTGGTGCAGAAGCCGACGGTACAACCCGCACCACCGTATTGAGTTTTGGTCAAGATTACCTACGTCGGGATAACCAAGGAGCTTGGGTATTGCGCTCCCAATTCAACTTTGGTCTAGACTTATTAGATGCTACCATTAATCCTGACCCCATCCCCGATGGTCGCTTTTTCAATTGGAATGGTCAAGTACAGCGCATCCACCAATTAACCCCACAACAACTGTTAATCGTTCAAGGAAATATCCAACTCTCTCCCGATAACCTGTTAGGTTCCCAACGTTTTACCCTAGGGGGAGGTCAAACCCTAAGGGGCTATCGCCAAGGTGCCCGTTCAGGAGATAATGGTTGGCGGTTATCCGTAGAAGACCGGATTACTTTAATCCAAGGACAACCAGGAGTCTCCTTATTACAAGTTGCTCCTTTTGCGGATATGGGCATAGTTTGGAACAATCCCAGTAATCCCGATCAGATTGCCAATGAGCATTTCCTAGCTGGTATAGGGACTGGTATTATCTACTCTCCCATTGAAGACTTGACCTTAAGGATAGATTTTACCATACCCTTGGTGAATTTGAGCAATCGCTCCACCAATATCCAAGATGACGGTATTTACTTTAGCATCAACTATAATCTTTGAGCCCACATTCGGCACCCTCAACTGTCACATCTGTCTAATATCAAGTTCGGTTGAATAGTTATAAATAACGAGGGAGGAGTCTCCGAGTCAGGAGTCTCCGAGTCAGAAGGGAAGAAAGAAGTTTGCAAGGTATTCGGCAATTATAAGTGATATCAAATCCGGTATCGATATACCCGCTATATCTCACCCTGTAGAGACGTTGCATGCAACGTCTCAGAGCGAGTTGTCGCGGTTTACCAAAGCGGCTCCATTGTAACCGGATCTGGTATGATTATCCGAACTTGATATA
>JAAHGR010000934.1 GCA_010672425.1 Symploca sp. SIO2E6 | reverse complement strand
CATTCGACGATAACTGTTGTACAAAACCCGCCCTGTGATAACCTTCCGGTTACCAAAATTATCCCTCAAACCGTAATCACGAATTGGTAAAAAACAAATGAATGCAATCAGATTCGCTCGCTTATTGATAATCTAGGGATGTTTGGGTTAACCGGAAGGTTGTGGTAGGGCGGGTTTTGAGCCAAATATTTGGGTAAAATGGGCTAGATTTTCCCTAAACCCGCCCCTACGATGGTTGCAATTGATTTGTTTGGGAATTAGCATAAAATTCCACATATTTGTAGGGGCGGGTTTAGAGTTATTTTAACCCATTCGACGATAACTGTTGTACAAAACCCGCCCTGTCATAACCTCCCGGTTACCAAAATTAGCCCTCAAACCGTAATCACGAATTGGTAAAAAACAAATGAATGCAATCAGATTCGCTCGCTTATTGATAATCTAGGGATGTTTGGGTTAACCGGAAGGTTGTGGCAGGGCGGGTTTTGAGCCGAATATTTGGGTGAAATGGGCTAGATTGTTTCTAAACCCGCCCCTACGATATGTGCAATTTAATTCACATTAGACGTAAATTAGGTAATCCCACTTATTATATCAATTCCGGCTATATTGGTATAATATTCACTCTGGTAGGGGCGCAATGCTTGCGCCCGCCAGCGTCTATGTTTTCTAACCAAAAAGCCAAATTATTAATCATTCCGATACAACCGGAATTGATATTACTTATTACTTATTACTTATTACTTAGGGGCACGTCAGATTTGGGCGCACGTCGGTGCGCCCCTACCAAGGGCTGCCAATTAAAGTAAAGGCACTCCAATAATAGGGATGGGTTAAGTCTTTATCTCCCAATTCTTGTAACTCTGGGGGTAAAGGAATAGTACGACTATCGCTACTTACTAGTTGGCCATTTTCTAGTCGCACTTCACCTCGCAACATGGCTAATTGAGTTTGGCGCAAGGCTTCGGCTTTGAAGGGGGATTCCTGCAATTGTTGGTATAAATTACTCATAAATCCCAATGTTCCTTCATCACTAACATACCACAAACTACCGATCGCTGATTTGACTCCTGCTAGTACCGCTAATCCCGCAAACCCTAACTCCGCTTCGGTATCTCCTAAGGCGGTGCGGCAGGCACTTAATACTAATAATTCTACTGGGGGATTATGGAATCATAACTCCCGTATTTGATCTAGTTTCAGTTTCTTATCCCACAATTGGATATAGGAATTACTCAACTTACCTGGAAGAAATTCTCCGTGGGTGGCTAGGTGGACAATACCAAAAGGTTGGGTATTACGAGCGGTTTTGAGTTTGTTGAAGGTAAATTCTTCGTTGAGAAAGGATGTACCTTGCCATAAATGACAGCAGGTTTAGCACCAGTGGCTTCTTCTATTTCTTATTGAGCATTTAAGTTTTTGAGGATTTTGTGTGCCAAAAATTCTTTGATTTCTGTATGTCGTGGTACAGCTTCAGTAATTCCAGTTTTAGGATTAATCCAAAGAGAGTGAGAAGAGCCTTCTCGCTTAAGATAACAACCCGCCTTTTGTAACTTTTTTTCTAATTCTTTACGTTTCATGGAATTGAAATGGAAATTGTATCCTCGATCGCTTCTTTGGATAGTTCTCGACGAATATCAGCTAAACGATCTTCAAAAATTAGTTGAATTGCATTTTTCAAGCTTTCTTTGGCTTCTTCAAGGGTGTCTCCTTGACCATTTGCACCAGGGATTTCAGGACAAATTGCCCAATATCCTCCTTCCGTTGCTGCCTCAATGATGGCGGTGAACTCTGCTTTCATGAAAATCTCCTGGGATATTTTATAAATTATATCTGAAAGCGGCTATTCAAAAATATGCTCGGTTATAAAATTTTATAAAAATGGCTGTTGTTTTGTTGCAGATTTATCTTGATGCAATCTTTTGGAGGAGTATGCCCAAGAAATCAGTTTCTTCACAACCACTATATATGTGCGCACATTTTTCCATTATAAAATAATAGTATAAAACCAAGCAGAAAGTCAACTCAGAGAATGTAGAATGTAGAATGTAGAATGTAGAATGTAGAATGTAGAATTGGCCTAAAATCCGCATATTTGTAGGGGCGGGTTTAGGGTCACCCTTATCGCATTCGACGATAACTGTTGTACAAAACCCGCCCTGTCGATAACCTCACGGTTACCAAAATTATCCCTCAAACCGTAATCACGAATTGGCCTAAAATTACGTATATTCATAGGGGCGGGTTTAGAGTTATTTTAACCCATTCGACGATAACTTCAGATTCGCTCGCTTATTGATAATCTGGGAATTGGTTGGGTTAACCGGAAGGTTGTGGCAGGGCGGGTTTTGTGCGCAATATTTGGGTAAAATGGGCTAGATTATCACGCTTACCCGCCCCTACGATGGTTACAATTGATTTGTTTGGGAATTGGCCTAAAATGCCACATATTCGTAGGGGCGGGTTTAGAGTTATTTTAACCCATTCGACGATAACTGTTGTACAAAACCCGCCCTGTGATAACCTTCCGGTTACCAAAATTAGCCCTCAAACCGTAATCACGAATTGGTGAAAAACAAATGAATGCAATCAGATTCGCTCGCTTGTTGATAATTTGGGAATTGGTTGGTTTAACCGGAAGGTTACAGCAGGGCGGGTTTTGTGCGCAATATTTGGGTAAAATGGGCTAGATTATCACGCTTACCCGCCCCTACGATGGTTACAATTGATTTGTTTGGGAATTGGCCTAAAATGCCACATATTCGTAGGGGCGG
>JAAHGR010000933.1 GCA_010672425.1 Symploca sp. SIO2E6 | reverse complement strand
TGTTTACTACAATATTAATCCTAGGTTGTTATCATTGGGTTTGCTGTTATTTTGTGATACTATTTACAATAGAGAAATATGCGCACATATATAGTGAACCGTAGGGGGGGTTCACCAATACGTTAACTACATTAATCAATCAATGAGCTAAACCCGCCCCGGTGATAGCGGTGGGGCGGGTTTAGTTAAATTATCGTCTAGTCGCCAAAATTCTGGTGAACCCGCCCCTACATAGGGTTTACTACAATATTAATCCTAGGTTGTTATCATTGGGTTTGCTGTTATTTTGTGATTCTATTTACAATGGTAAAATACGCGCACATATATAGTGAACCGTAGGGGCGGGTTCACCAATACGTTAACTACATTAATCAATCAATGAGCTAAACCCGCCCCGGTGATAGCGGTGGGGCGGGTTTAGCTCAGTTATTGTCATAGTTGCAAAATCTGGGATGAACCTGCCCCTACATAGGGTTAGCATCGTAGTACTCCAGTATAGTTTGCACTCGATCCTCAAGAGATTCATCGGTTGCTGGTGCCGGGATTTCCCGAATCCGCTGAACCGCACCACCTCTTTTATTTAAATAAGCAGCAATCAGGCTTAACATCAAAGCATAGCCACCCCAATCCTTCACCACTTGCTCTAAAGCGGCATTTGTACCTTTAACTCCGAGTTGTTGGAGTAAGCTACTGCCTTCTTGTATCGTTAAAGGATTAACTTCCCGTTCCGTGTAAGTGGTATAATCGAGTAAATCCAGTAGGGGAGCACGACTAGTTACTAGGCAAAAGGATTGGTGATTACCTTGGGCAAAACTCCGTAGGAAAGAACAAAGTTCCTTATTGGTTAAGAGTCCATAATCATCACCGGATTGATGCTGCACTACTTCGATGCCATCTAAGATAAATAGATATCGTCCTTTCAAGGAACCGATAATAGCAGCCTTCGCATCTAGGGAAATGAGGGAATTGAGATTAATCTCCCCAAGATCCAGATATTCAAAAACTTGACTAAAAAACTCATCTACATAGGGTTTTTGATTAAAGTCCCACCAAAAAACCCCGTCAGGCGGGGAAGGATGTTTGAGTAACTCCGTGAGCCATCGCACCGCCACCGAAGTTTTCCCTTCTCCCCCAAAACCAATCAGTCCCATAATATAATAGTCAGGATCTCGCCAAGCTTCATGCAATGCCCCTAGCAAATCCTCTCTACCCACCCATACGGATAGAGGTGCAGGCATATCATCTAGTAATCGCTTGGGTTGGGGCATTCCTGTCTCAATTGGTTCATCAATTCTGTGTCCCGGTGCTATAGCAACGGGAGTAGCAATATCCTCAGTTAAAATTCCTGCTAGTTGTAAACAGATAGGTGCTAAACTCAGTACTAGACAATCTACCGCAAAACTGGTGTTTCGATCAGGAGCACGACCCCCTGAATCCCAAGTTTCTGCAATAATACCAATAACGCGATCGCGATCTTCGTCTAAAACTGCTGCTCCACTCATACCTCTATCTATATGTTCAGAAGAGAGCATAACTGTCTCAGCTTGCAGCATCAAGTCATCTGATAACTCTCCATAACCAACAATTTCCCCCTGTGCCGGTAAACCTTGGTAGTTAGCTAAACATCGATAACCATAGCTTCTAAACTTATTCCCTTGAGACTCCTGTGCCGTTGCCAAAATCGCAGGTATGACTTCAAGGGGCAGAACAGATGACTCTAACTTTAAGAGTACCACATCATCATCAGCTTGAGTAAAGAAGGCAGTAACTTGAGCGATCGCGTCCTTTAAATCCCGGTCTTTAGATTGAGGGAAATAGACCCTAACTCTTTCACCTTCAGTAAAATCATCATACCTGATCGCATCTCGGACAACATGCCTACAGGTAATAATCTTGCCATCGTTTGAGACAACAAACCCAGTACCGACAATCGCCTTGGTCACAATATGGCGGATTTGAACCGTGAAAGACCTAATATTCTGAATCTTCACTGAACGATATTGAAAATTGAGAGTAGGATTGGCATGGTCAGTAATCTAACATAACTCAAACCGTGGAACAGGCTTCCAGCCTGTCTCTTGAAACTGTGGAACAGGCTTCCAGCCTGTCTTTCTTGGTGACCAAACACAGCCCACTCTTGACTGTTGGGTCTCGTTGCCTCGACCCAACCTACAGGGGATGCGATCGCTTATCGTATCTGGCAATACCCTATAGGCCGACACCTATTCCATTATTCGGATAATACCACAAAGACTTAGCCAAAGGTAGTTTGGGTGAAGCTTTTGCGAAACACCACGCTACAAGGCTGGTGTTGGGTTGCGCTTTTGGTGATCTCGGCAATTTTTTGGTTAAATAGCGAACAACGCTTCACCCAACCTACAGGGGATGCGATCGCTTATCGAATCTGGCAATACCCTATAGGCCAACACCTATTCCATTATTCGGATAATACCACAAAGGCACAAAGAGCACAAAGTCAAAAAGGAACTCCATCAATCATCATCATTTTTTAACCACTTACTTTCCACTGTACTGTGCTAAACTAACTACCTCGACATTGATCTTCTTCTTTACAGGATGTTCAGCTGATAAAAATTGGTCAATGGCATCCAAAGTTGTAGCATGAAAATAGCGATCGCTTATCGAATTTGGCAATACCTTATAGGCGCACACCTATTCCATTATTCAGATAGTACCACAAAGGCACAAAGAGCACAAAGTCAAAAAGGATTTTTAAATTGTCCCGATTGAGTAGTGCGAGCATCTTGCTCGCGTC
>JAAHGR010000932.1 GCA_010672425.1 Symploca sp. SIO2E6 | reverse complement strand
GTATATAGTAAGCATTGTCAGGTTCTGGACTACGATCAAGGTCTTCTCTTTCCAGGGTGGTAGACCCCATGGTTTTGATTTTTAGTCCCATTTCGACTACTAAAATGCGAATAAACAACTCAATGAGTCGCACAGCAGATTCATGGTCTTCTAAAGGCATGGTAATCTCCAGAATACCAAGATTGTAAGTAAGGCGGGCAGCCCGATTGTTGCCTAAAGCCTGTAGGATTTGCTGGTAAGCTTGCCAGTTGAGATGGTGAAATGTAACTCGCTTTTCGCCAACAGATTGGGGAATCTTTGGGAGTAGAACTGAGCTGAGCATGATATTAAGAATGAGTAATGAGTAATGATTAATGAGTAATGAGTAATGATTAAACTGTTTACAAATGCCCAATTCCCAATTCCCAATTCCCAATTCCCAATTCCCAATTCCCTAAGGAATAACCGTTGCATCACCGCCTTGTTCTTCCATCTCTACAGATACTCTTATTCCTTGTCTACCAATCTGAAACAAATCAATGATCGAACCAAGCAGTCCATAGTCTTGGGCATAGCTGCGGGCGATGCCTTTCATCCTTGTCCTGCTAGTTTTCTCTGAACCTTGTTCCAAATAATATAACAAGATGCCGATGGAGAGCCAAGCAATGAGACTCAGGATACCGACAACCAAAACAACAATAATCCAACCTAAAAACTGATAAAGCGTTTGTGTTACCAGATTGTAATTCTCCAGCTGATACTCACTGGAGTTGGGACTCGCGAAAAGACCGACAGCAAGAGTGCCCCAAAAACCGCAAATCAGATGAACAGGAACGGCTCCCACCGGATCATCAATTTTGAGGAACTTGAGTAGATTTTCCCCCATCAAAACTAGTAGTCCACTGATGGCACCAATAATCCCGGCATCGACAATATCCACATAAGCTGAAGATGCAGTAATACCCACTAAGCCACCCAAAATGCCATTAATAATCGATGAAAGACTAATCTTTTGATCTTTGACAATGGCACTGAAACAGACAGCCGCACCACCACCCGTTGCAGCGGCAAAGAGGGTTGTGGCAATAATATGGGGAACATAAGCCAAATTACCGGTAGAACCCCCATTAAAGCCGAACCAACCAAGCCATAGAATCAGACAACCGAGAGTCGCTAAACTCAGATTATGCGGCTCAAATCTGGTAGAATCTTCTTCCCCTGAAAAACTGTCGTCTATTGGATCATAGCCAAATTTGTTCCGCCTCGGCTTTAACAACCAGGCTCCCATCAAAGCACCCATACCACCTACGGAGTGAACCACAGTTGAGCCTGCAAAATCTCGGAATTGGATAGGGAGAGAAGCTAACCAGCCTCCTCCCCACACCCAGTAACCAGCCAGTGGATAGATAAATCCGACTAAAATAAAGCTAAATAAGATAAACGCCCAAAATTTGATCCTCTCTGCTACCGCACCAGAAACAATAGTGGCAGCTGTACCAGCAAAAACCAGTTGAAAGAAAAACAGGGACGCAAAAGATCTACTTTCCCAACTGCTGCTCAAATTTTCAAAACCTTTAGGGAATGGATTAAGATCCGTTGTCGAAGGAAAAGGCAGATTGAGCAAAAACCCAATTTGCCCAATAACCCCATTATCGCTGTCCCCAAACATGAATCTAAAGCCAAACAGCCAAAAAGCGACCGTGGCGATACAAAAAACGATTAAATTTTTGGCTAGAACATTGACAGCATTGCTAGTGCGGCAAATCCCAGTTTCCAGCATGGCAAAACCAGCATTCATGAAAAAGACTAGAGATGCTGTAATTAAGAGCCAGAGGGTTCCAACTGCATTAAAATCTCCTGGAGTAGAACCCTGAGCCATTGCCTGATCTCCCAAGACTAATAACAAAGTTATCAGGGATAACAGAGGAAACTGACATTTCTTTAATACCTTGCCCAGTTTACTCTGAGAGGTTGGGTGTCTATGTCTAGCCATAGTAAGTTAGTTATAAGAGTTCAGCATGATGATTGATATCTTAAGCTAACTGATACATTTGTGCGACATAGTCGGGAAGATTTCCAGATAAGGCGGGGATGGGTAAATCATATTTTTAGTTGTTAAACAGTAACTTTGGATACATTTTCTTGGAAAAGAACCACAGAGACACGGAGGACACAGAGGGAAGGAGGGAGTGCTACCGTAAAATATAGTGGATCAGCTTCACTTGTGCTGTAAGCGATCGCTTTCATGGGTGGGCATTGTCAAAAATCTCCAACAGCTATGAGTTGGTTCAAGACTATGCCTACTTTACTAAGACTATTAACTTCAAGCGGGAGAACAAGCATCGGTATTGAAACCATCCTCTACGACTATCTTGACCGCAGTCGTACACCTGAAGAAATTGCCCAAACTTACACATCCTTAACCTTAGAGCAAGTATATGCCACAATTCTCTATTACCTACAAAACCAAGAAAATATCAGCCAATACATGAGAGAATGGCTCGAACATGGTCATAAAATGAGAGAGCAGCAAAGACTCAATCCACCACCTGTTTCAGAAAAACTACGACAACTCAGAGCAGAAAGGAAAGCTAGAAAACAAGCTAATGAGCCTTCAATACTTAATTGATGAAAATGTAGATCCTGTCTATAAACTAGTTGGTATTGGAATATAATTTAAAATAGTACTCATCTTGATCAGGAACCACAAAGACACAAAGGACACAAAGGAAAAATAACAAACAACCAACAACCAACAACCAACAACTTCTTCAGAGAATTTATCCAGATTGCGATCCAAA
>JAAHGR010000931.1 GCA_010672425.1 Symploca sp. SIO2E6 | reverse complement strand
ATTGAAAACAATGCCCTCCACCTTCTACCCGCCGCCGTACTCGTTCAATAGCTAATTATGGAGATTGTAACCAGAAGTAAATGAGGTTAATAGTATAGCCTTTAGCTTGACATTTTCTTAGAAATGAAGCATAACTACGTGAAGCCAGAGGGGATGGCATTGTTTTCAATTCCTATAGCTGCTGTTGAAGATATTGGACAATTCCTACCCTACCGGTTTATTAGGGAGCAAGATGCTCCTTATTAGGGAGCAAGATGCTCCTTATTAGGGAGCAAGATGCTCCCACTACTAATAAGCAATTGTTCGCGATCGCAGATATTATTCTAAGATGATACGAATTGCGATCAACACTATCTATGGCAACGATTAACGATAACTACCTCAAACTCAAAGCTGGTTACCTGTTTCCGGAAATTGCTCGACGGGTGAATGCCTTTGCTCAAGCTAATCCTGATGCCTCGATTATTAAACTGGGTATCGGTGATGTGACAGAGCCTTTACCAGAAGCTTGCCGCACTGCTATGATTAAGGCGGTTGAAGATATGGGCGATCGCGCCACTTTCAAAGGCTATGGCCCTGAGCAAGGCTACTCCTGGTTGCGGGAGAAAATTGCTAGTCACGATTTCCAGTCACGGGGATGCGAGATTGAGCCGGAGGAAATCTTTATCTCGGATGGTTCTAAGTGCGACAATGGCAACATTCTCGATATTTTCGGTGATAATAATACGATCGCTGTTACCGATCCCGTCTATCCTGTATATGTAGATACTAATGTCATGGCAGGGAATACGGGCGCTGCTAATGATGCAGGAGAGTTTGAAGGGTTAGTGTATTTGCCGGTTACAGCGGAAAATGACTTTACTGCTGAGATTCCCTCCCAGAAAGTGGATCTGATTTATTTGTGTTTCCCCAATAACCCCACAGGAGCAACCGCTAGTAAGGATTATCTCAAAGCCTGGGTAGACTATGCTAATAGCCATGGTTCGATTATCCTGTTCGATGCTGCTTACGAAGCCTTTATTACTGATCCTAGTGTGCCTCATTCGATTTATGAAATTGAAGGAGCCAGGAATTGTGCGATCGAATTTCGTTCCTTTTCTAAGAATGCAGGCTTCACTGGAACCCGGTGTGCTCTTTCCGTGGTACCGAAGACCCTAACAGGAAAGGCTGCTGATGGTTCGGATGTAGAATTGTGGAAACTGTGGAATCGTCGTCAGTCTACTAAGTTTAATGGGGTATCCTATATTGTACAACGGGGAGCGGAGGCAGTTTACTCAGAAGCAGGACAAGCCCAAATTAAAGGTTTAGTCAGCTTTTATTTAGAAAACGCCAAAATTATCCGAGAGCAACTCACCGCAGCGGGATTAACAGTTTATGGGGGGGTAAATGCACCTTATATCTGGCTCAAAACCCCTAATGAGCTTTCCAGTTGGGATTTCTTTGATAAATTACTCCAGATGACAAATATTGTGGGGACACCCGGTTCTGGATTTGGTGCTGCGGGGGAAGGCTACTTCCGTATTTCTGCGTTTAATAGTCGGGAAAATGTCAATGAGGCAATGAAGCGTATTATGGAGAAGTTGAAGGTGTAAGTTAATAGTTTCTGTAGGGGCGTAGCATTCGGGCGACAATCTCTGACATTGCACTACAATTTTACTCTCCGAATGCTTCACCCTGCTTTGAAGCGAACCACAAAGACACAAAGTTCACAAAGTGTAGACAGGATTATTTCGGGTTACATGAACAGTTCAAATGCCGTACTACCACCCGTTTTGCTACTAGATCGATCGCTACAAGAGTGGTTATTAGAGGATATTGGACGAGGGGATCGCACGACTCAAGGGTTGCTGGATGTTGGGACTCAAACCCGCAAGGCTCAATGGATTGTCAAGGAAGCTGGTATAATCGCTGGACTACCAATCGCTGCACGGGTTTTTCAGTTGCTCAATCAACAGGTAAAATTTACCCCATTAGTGGCAGAGGGTCAGTGGTGCGATCACAAGCCTGGAAGTTCACCTCAAGACCGAACCATTATTGCTACGATTGAAGGTCCCTTGGATGCTTTATTGATGGGAGAACGAGTGGCGCTCAATTTAGCGATGCGACTTAGCGGCATTGCCACCATGACCCACCAATATGCCGCTGCAATTGCCGATTTACCTACTCAACTGGCAGATACGCGCAAAACTATACCAGGATTGAGATTACTAGAAAAGTATGCCAGCCAAGTGGGTGGGGCTGTTAATCAACGGCTGGGATTAGATGATGCGGTTCTCATTAAGGATAACCATATTGCTGCCGCTGGAGGTATCGGGAAAGCCATTACCCAAATTCGCGATCGCATTCCCTATCCCCTAACTATAGAAGTGGAGACAGAAACGATCCCTCAGGTGAAGGAAGCCCTGGAGTATAAAGCGGATATTATTATGTTAGATAATATGCCTGTAAAAATGATGCGACAAGCGGTACAACTAATTCGAGGGAAGAAGGTTAGCGGTGCTGTTGCAGAATTGGGGGAGAATCCGGTTAAAATCGAGGCATCGGGTAACATTACCTTAGACACTATTCGAGCTGTAGCTGAAACCGGGGTAGATTACGTTTCCACTAGCGCACCCATTACTCGCTCAACTTGGTTGGATTTGAGTATGAAAATATTTAATGAGTAATGACTCACCGTTCGCCCATTTTAAAATAAGGTTATAAAAATGGGCAATTGTTGAGGGGGTTGTGGGCTCAACTGTAGCTGATTATACAAAATATCCTGGGATACCACAAAGAGTGCG
>JAAHGR010000930.1 GCA_010672425.1 Symploca sp. SIO2E6 | reverse complement strand
AGGAGACTTGGTTGATTAACAGCAAAGTCAACTCAATGCTATTGTGCCATCCCATCCTAAAATAGCTAAGGACTCAACAGATCAAAGCGAGAGTTAAACCTATGCCACTAATCAAAGTGCAAACTTCTGTTACTGCACCGGAGACTAATCAATCCCAAACATTGCTCAAACAACTCTCTGCCAGCCTTGCCAAGCATTTAGGCAAGCCAGAATCTTACGTAATGACTGCCCTAGAAGCTAATGTTCCCATGACCTTTGCCGGAACCACAGACCCAGTTTGCTTCGTAGAAATCAAGAGTATTGGCAGTATGCGTCCCCAGCAAACCCAGGCTATGAGTCAGGACTTCTGTGAGCAGATCAATCAAGCGATTGGTGTCCCGACTAACCGCATCTACATCGAGTTTGCCGATGCACAAGGATATCTCTGGGGTTGGGATGGCAGAACATTTGGGTAGACTGCACAGAAACCGGGTTTCTTTGGTGAAAAATGCTAATATTTCGTCGTTATTCCTGGAAGAAACCCGGTTTCTAGGAATACTGAAATTTTTATAATGAGTGAGGTTTCCATGAGAGAATTTTTATTTGTAACTGATTTAGACAATACCTTGGTAGGTGATGACAATGCCCTCAAAGAACTCAATCAACTCTTAGAGCAACATCGGCAAGAGTATGGGACAAAAATAGTTTATGCCACCGGGCGATCGCTTACCCTCTACCGGCAACTGACTACGGAAAAACCCTTGTTGACACCGGATGCTCTCATTACTTCAGTGGGTACAGAACTCCACCTCGATACCAGTGGGGATGCTTGTGATCCACAATGGGCAAAAGTACTCTCTGAAGGCTGGAATCGGGAACTAGTAGTGGCAACTGCTGGCCATTATGCCGACTTGGTTCCTCAACCAAATTCAGAACAGGGTTCATTCAAAGTTAGCTATTACCTCACACCTGAAGCTGCAGTAGAAGTATTGCCAAGACTGGAGTCCCAATTAAAAGAGAATGGTCTGGATGTCAAGTTGATTTACAGTGGAGATCAAGACCTAGATATCCTACCTCGCAACGGTGATAAGGGTCTAGCAGTGCAATTCTTGCGCCAGAAATGGCAAATTGATGCTGTTCGTACTGTAGTCTGTGGTGACTCAGGCAATGATATTGCCTTGTTTAATGTCGGAGAAGAGCGAGGCATCATTGTCGGCAATGCTCGTTCTGAACTCCGGGAATGGTACGAAGCTAACCAAACCGATTATCGCTATTTAGCTAAGGCATTTTGTTCTGCTGGTATCCTCGAAGGTTTGCGTCACTTCGGTTTCCTGGGTAATTAGGTGTTAGGTGTTAGGTGTTAGGTAGTGGGAAATACACGGGCTGCGATCGCGTTGGGTTAACCGGGGATATTGGCAGGGCGGGTTTTGTACAGAGGTTATCATTTTTATCGTTAATTGTAAGCGATCGCTAATTCTCAGATAACCGGTAGATCCCCAGATCCCCGACTTCTTTAAGAAGTCGGGGATCTTCAAGAACTCACGACTGCATTTTTGAATCTTCGTGATATATCAAGTTCTGATAATCACTTACATTACGTTAACGAACCCTACGAAATTGGCTAATTTACATTCTCAATTCTCAATTATTTATTCTTCGTAGTGCGAGCATCTTGCTCGCTAAAATTACACCCACAGGTGCTAAGGATTGAGTTGAGTGATCTGTGCTTCAGCAAATTCTTCTAGCTCAAAATATGCCAATAACTCCATCCAATCATCTGAATAAATAGAGCGATGCTGAGCAAGTAAAGTTAGTGCTTCCTGAGAGATACCATGCTCTGCAAAAGCAAGGTATTGATCAGATTCAGGTAAAGCTTCTAACTGCCGAATCAGTTGAGGATGAGTTGCTACTCGCTCAACCGAACCCGATAACCATGGGTTTCTTGAACGTTCCAACTCATCACAAATAACGGAAAAATGCCAGGTATACCGTTTGTCTACTTCTAACGATTGTTCAGTTTCTGGGAGTTTCACACTAACAATCCCTGGTGCATCTGGTAATTCCACCATCTTTTGTGCGATGACACTGGTTTGATTTTCATCAAACAGTACGAAACGTGCTTGTGTGACTTTCTCTGAACGACCTAAAGGTAAGTAAAACCAAAAGGTAGGATGGGCAGCAATAGTTGTCCCTTGGTTATCTTCCGGGACTAGAGCCATGAAGGGCTTGCTGTCAGGAGAGATACAGGATTCATCCCGAATTGCTCCACCCCGCGCTCGCCCAGAAGGTCTTCCTGCTGTGCGATCCCGGCGAAACAAATTTTGAACCCGTTCTCCCAAAAATCCCGCCTGAGCTTGGGGAGTATAGAGGGAGAGTAAGGGAACAGAAAGCACGGTAGTGAGGCTGAAAATGAGAAGGCTTTGGCGATAGTTTAATGCCCAGTTCATATCGATTAGCTCCTAATGCTAGTTTCTTAACTAATGTTGTTTTGTCTATTATAGTAATTCCAAATAATTTGTGTAAAAGTAATAATAAAAAGCCTAAATAATCACATTTTTAACCATCCACAATAAACATTGTTATACCAAATCCGGTTGAGAAAAAACGTGTTACTTAAGCCCGCCAAATCCCCCAATTATGGGGGACGCATGAATTAGTTTTCACGTACTCTAAGAAGCGGATTTGTATAAGCTATACCAGACTGGGAAATGCAAGTGCCCAAAACGATAAATGCTTCATTCCTTGTTATTTGTTACTTGTTACTTGTTACTTATTCAGTAAGCAACCCAGAACTTATCACTCATTACTA
>JAAHGR010000093.1 GCA_010672425.1 Symploca sp. SIO2E6 | reverse complement strand
TATACCGACGTGCGCCCTCTCATACCGACGTGCGCCCTTCCATACCGACGTGCGCCCTCTCATACCGACGTGCGCCCTTCCATACCGACGTGCGCCCTCTCATACCGACGTGCGCCCTCATGTTACATCCTCATCCCAAAACCCAAAACCTAACACCTAACACCTATGGTAACCGAGGACAATCACGATAATGATCACGGAGAAGGACACCATGTCCCGGATGTGAGTCAAGCCTCACCTCTAGCGAAATTCTTCTTCCTCAATACAGTGTTTGCAATTCTGTTGTGTGTGTTGCTAGTAATTGGCGGCTTGCTAGGTGCAGTCAGTATGGTGAAGGAAGGAGACCCGGATATTAATGTAGCGACTGCAACTGTTCAGACTGTTTGGGCGGGTGCTGACCCCGAAACTATCGAAAATCAGGTTACTGATAAGATTGAAAAAGAACTGAAATCTCTCAAAGGTCTTAAAGACCTCAGCAGTGCCTCTTTTGAGGGTATGTCCCTGATTAATGTGGAATTCACTGCTGAAGCACCTGTCAATGAGTCGATATCTTTGGTGAGAGCCGAAGTTGATGAAGCTAAGCCGGAGTTACCTAGTGAGGCGGAACAGCCGAAGGTGGAGCAAGTTTCTGTCCAAGATGTCCCTATACTCACCATTGGTCTGTTTGGCGACATCGATACGGCAGTGTTGAGTAGTGCGGCTCAGGAAATAGAAGATTTATTGGAAAAAGTCCCTAACGTCAGAAGGGTGGACTTGAGTGGAGAAAGGGAGGAAGTGATCCATGTACAGCTCAATCCCTATCGTATGCTTACCCTCGGCATTTCTTCGACTCAGGTGAGTAATGCGATCCAAAACGGTAATCGGGATACTCCTTGGGACCAGGTGGAAAGCGACGAAATTGGAGCTCAGGTGCGTCTGTATGGTAGGTATCGCAGCCTAGAGGATTTGCGGAGTTTGCCGGTGGCTCGTCTTGGTGGTGCTGAGGGGAGGGTGGTGCTACTAGGGGAAATTGCCGAAGTGCGCCGGGATTTAGAACGGGAAAGGAATCGCGCCTTTATTAGTTCTGAGCAAGGGGAGTTTCAAACGGTAATTAACGTTGATGTGGTTAAGGTATCAGGCTCAGACACCATTGAGGTAATTAAGAATTCCCTAGCAACGATTGAAGAGGCAAGACAAAACCCCAGTATCTGGCCTCACGGTATGGAGTATAAGGTGATCAACACCGATGCTGATATAATTAATGAAGAACTTACAGACCTCTTCAGCAATGCTTCCCAAGGAGTAGTAGGGGTCTTTATCGTGTTGTTATTCGCTCTAACTTGGCGTGAAGCAATTATCGCAGGTCTCTCAATTCCCCTCACTTTTTTAGGTGCGATCGCAGTTTTGTGGCTGTTTGGCAATACCCTCAATAGTATGGTGCAAGTGGGTATGATTTTAGCCTTGGGACTGCTAGTAGATGTGTTCATTCTGATGATGGAGGGAATGCACGACGGCATTTTTGTCGAAGGTCTAACCTTTAATCAAGCAGCTCTCAAAACCGTCATAACCTATGCTGCTCCTGCTTTTTCTGGTCAGGTAACTACCATTTTAGCTATGGCTCCCCTGATGGCAATCAGCGGTACGATGGGTCAATTTATCCGCTTGATCCCGATTAGTGCTATTGTTTGCCTAGTCTTGAGTTTCTTCATTGCCCTGTTTGTGGATATCCCTTTATCCCGCTACTTGTTAGCCAATGTCAAGGGAGGCACAAACAAAACCTGGATTGATCGCATTACCGAAGTTGCCTCCGAGAAGTTTAGACAGTGGAGTTTGCGAGTCACGGTACGTAACAAAACCACTGCTCGCCTCTGGACTCTGGGAGCCATCAGCCTGTTTGTCTACACCACAATTCTGGTGGGAAATATCCCAGGAACCCTGTTTCCCAATGATGATGGACGGAAGCTGGGTATTAATGTCGAGTTACCCCCAACAACTACCCTGGATAGTTCCCAGGAAGTAGCCGATGAGTTAGGAGAAATCTTGCGCGGCAAAAACTACTTTGAGAGTGTGATCAAATTCGTTGGTCAACGGAGCAACTTAGTACAAGAAAGTGGCATTAAGCCTAGCACCGGCAACTATCTCCTGGGTTTCTCAGCCATCTTCACTCCCGAAACTGAACGGGAGAAAATGTCGTTTGAATACTTGGATGAACTGCGGGGAGAATTGAGCCAAACCTTACGCAACTATCCAGGAGCCTCCTTAGTAGTAAACGAGCAAGGTACAGGGGAGGGAGGAGACCCGATCGAAATTGAACTTATTGGTAGCAATATGGACGAGTTGCGACGTATCTCTGGGGAAGTACAATTAGCCTTGAGGCAGATTCCTGGCAGTGTAGATGTCCGGGATGACCTAGGTTCCTTGCGTCCTGATGTGAAATTCCGTCCCCGACGAGAGGCAATGGATTTCTACAGTTTGTCCCCAGAGGATCTTGCCCTGCAGGGACGCTACATCATGACGGATAACGATATTGGTGACTTTCCCATTGGTGGTGGTAAAGAAGACTTAGAAATTCGTCTTAGCACCGCTTGGCCATCGCGAGACGGTGGAGTTGGTGGGCCGACACGACAAGATGAACTCAAGACGATTCGCATTTTAACCCCCCAAGGGGAAACAATTTCTGGAGAGCAGGTACTCGAACAAGAAATTGGTGAGGCTCCTCTTTCTATTACCCACAAAGATGCTCAACGGACAGTAACCGTTCTTGCCAAGAATAAAGGTTCTACCGTAGGAGAGATTTTGGGACAATTGGAGCCAAAGCTGAGCCAAATGCAACGGCGGTGGCCTCAAGGTTATTCCTATCGGTTTGCTGGTGAAGCCGAAACCCAGAGCGAAACCTTTGGTTCAGCCTTTCAAATGGCTGGTGTGGCTCTGTTCCTTGTGTTTGCTGTACTGGTGATTCAGTTTGGTTCTTTCACCCAACCATTTATCATTATGCTAGCCATTCCCTTTGCCTTAATTGGAACATTTGGCTTCTTCTTCCTCCTGTGGATTCCTATGTCTTTCCCCGCAGTAATTGGCATCATTTCCCTAACAGGAATTGTGGTCAATGACTCAATTGTCATGGTAGAGACAATGAACGGACACCGGGAACGAGGTATGAATACCAGAGAAGCAGCGGCGCATGGTGCATCAGATCGTCTGCGTCCCGTACTAACAACCAGTATTACCACGATTGTTGGAGTAATTCCCCTAGCGCTCTCATCCCCTATTTGGTTCCCCCTAGCTAGTGCCATTGGGTTCGGTTTAGTGGCATCAACCTTGATTGCACTTTTAGTAGTTCCTGGTTTGTATCTCCAGTTAACGCCAAGTAAATAGGGTTTGGGTTTTGAAGTAATAAGTAATAAGTAATAAGTAATAAGTAATAAGTAATAAGTAATGAGTAATGAGTCATACCAAATCCGGCACAGATACCCCCGTTATGTCCCACCCTGTAGAGACGTTGCATGCAACGTCTCAGAGCAAGTTTCGCGGTTTTATCAAAACTGGGGTGGTCAACCCGGATTTGGTATCATTAGAAATTTTCCGGTTAAAGTACAATTTTTTTTGTCCAAAAACATACAAAAACTTTAGAATGCTTCATTCCTTCTTATTTCTTACTTCTTATTCCTTACTTATTACTCATTACTCATTATCCCAATCCCTAAATAGACCAACCTAAAGACGCTAATCTTGTGATCTGACGGATGAGCTTCCGAAGCTCAATAGCCAATTCTTGGTTAACTATGTGGAGAAACTTGAAGTTAATGTCCTTATTTCCTTGGTATAAAGTCTCAAAGTAAGACCGATTCATTTCCAGCAGTGTTGTTTGTTCCCTTACGGCGCAAGTTGCTGGGTATGTACCACCATCTATTAACCCGACAACTCCCACAAGCCGACTTGGACCGTAAACAGCAAGGTGTTCATATTTATTGTCTCGATAAATAGTTGTGCGGAGAGCACCGCTAATCGTAATCAAGCAGTTATCTGCTGGAGAACCTTCTGTGTAGAGAACATGACCTCGTGGGAAATTCCACAACTGCATTGGTGCTAGAAAATCTTCCAATTCGGAAACACTGAAGAGCCGAAATAGGGGAATCGACTGTAGCATTGAGTGATCCAAAGTTGAGGGACAAGCAGCAGCATCAAGTTGCCGCTTGTGCTCTTGCATCCCAGCATCAGGCATTGCTTTTGTTTCCCAAGCAGCAAACGTAGCAGCGATTTGTGCAGTTCTTAAGCGAATGCGGTTGCAGATTTTGAGTCGGAGGCATTTCATGACTTTTAATGCTGAGGTTCTGAGGCTAGATCGCAGCATCTCAAACTGCAAATTGCTTAAAAAATAGCCGGATGTCGGTTCAAGAGTTACTCCAGAGGTTAAGCTAAGACCTCGATCCAGAAGAGAGAGTTCTCCAACAATATCACCACCACCAACTGTTTCTATCTCTACTAGGTCGTTCCCTGGCACATCAGCATATAACTTTACTCGTCCTTCCCTAAGCCAATACATACCTGGCACTACTTCACCTTGGCGAAAGAGTATAGTATCTGCTTCTAAAGAGAATGGTTCAGCAAATAGCAATATATCATCCAAATCCTCTAATGTTAGGCTCTGGAAGAGGGGTAAGGAGCTGAAAAACGCTTCTTTTTGTTTCAAGGTTATGTTCATGGTGCTATAGGGTATTTTTGAGAATTGAGAATTGAGAATTGAGAATTGAGAATTGGGAATTGGTAATTGGGAATTGGTAATTGGTAATTGGTAATTGGTAATTGAGAATTGGGAATTGGGAATTGAGAATTGGGAATTGGTAATTGGTAATTGGGAATGGATAATTGAGAATCTTTCCTCACTCATTACTCATTACTCATTACTCATTACTCATTACTCATTACTCATTACTCATTACTCATTACTCATTACTCATTACTCATTACTCTTGAATAGGTTTAAATATCGAGGTCGGCGATTTTCACCTGCCGATAATCTCCCTCGGACTTGACGTAGAGAACAGAGTACTCCGGTACTTCAGTCCAATTCGTGATATCCTTCGATAAAGGTTCGGAGGCAACGATCACAGAATTAGCTTTCTTCGCACTACCAACTAATTTCCACTCATCCTTGTGCCAACCGTAGTCTTGACCTAAGGTATACCACAGGCTCATGTCTGCTAGACCAAACCCAAACTCGTCTATTTTGTCTGTATAGCAACCGAAGTCAAAGGTAAAGCGAGTTGCCACTAAGTCGTTGCCGTCACAGATGAACAGGTTGATCCAAGAAGCTACTGCAATTCCTTGTTGTTTCCGAACCTGTTTAATAATCTTCAATGTAGATTCCAAAGCTGGTAAGATCTCATCAAGTTCCAGATCCTTGGTTGGGTCTTCCACCTGTGACATCAGCAGTGCATATATCCATTCGCTGTCTGTTGTACCTTCCATTTGGCGAGCAATTTCAGGTTTGATGGACTCGAGCAAGCTAAATTTTATCTTATCCATATCAGCCAAGTCGCCATTATGAGCCATAGCCAGCTTGAACCCCTTATACTGAAAGGGATGGACATTCTGTATATTGATCTTGGCGCTGGGGTCGGAGATGACGCCGCGAACATGGGCAACCAGGCAAGTTGGTCGCAGCTTTTGTGCGAGAACTTTCAGGTTACGGTCGAAGAAGGGAACAGAAACGGTTTTGTAAATAAACGGCTCCTCTGGATTGTGAGACATTGGTTCCCAGGCTGCCATACCAAACCCAGCCAGATTCATTAATTTAAGCATTTGTGGAGCATAGGTCTGTTTCATTAATGAACTGTCTGACTTGAATAACAAGTCGTCAAGCAATACGGGCTCTCCTAAATAGGCTAAAGCTCGACACATAAGATGCAATTAAATATAGTAATTTTCAAATTATTCTCTCTTTGAAACTATAATCCATATTTGTAAACTTTTTTACATAATCACCCATGGAAAAACAACTTATACAAATTCTTGATGCAACCAATACTCAGTTTGTGCGAATTCTTTGGTGTGACAATGCTAATATCATTCGGGCTAAGGCAGTACATCGGGTAGCCATATCGGAGTGCATTACATCTGGTGTTGGTATAGCTGCGGCTCTACAGGCATTGCCAGTCATGTTGGACGCACTAGCACCTGGAAGTGGACTAAGCCCTGTGGGGGAAATACGCCTAGTCCCAGATTGGAACACATTAACTCCCTTACCTTATGCTCCCGGTTGTGCCCGTGTCATGGGAGATATGCTAACACAGGGAAAACCCTGGAATCTGTGCCCTCGAAATTTCCTCAAACGCATGGTAGCCGAAGCTAAACGCGAGGGATTGGAGGTAATTGCAGCCTTTGAAAATGAATTCTACTTTCTCAAACAAACCGCCAATGACATAATCCTCCCAGTTGATCAGACGCTTTATGGCTCAACCTTGGCAATGGATTTGCACCAAAATGTTATCAACGATATTGCCAAAGCTCTGATTGAGCAAGGGATGCCAGTAGAGCAGTATTATCCAGAATCAGGACCTGGTCAACAAGAAATTTCTATCCTCTATACCCATGCTCTAGCCGCCGCTGATCAGCAAATTGCGTTTCGGGAAACAGTACGTGCGATCGCACTTCAACATGATCTGATTGCCTCATTCTTACCTAAAATCTTTGCTGATAAAACCGGTAACGGTTGTCATCTCCACCTGAGCCTCTGGCAAAATGGACAAAACCTGATTCCTAATGGGGAACAAGTGGGTGAACTTTCAGAAATTGCCCGTCGCTTTATTGCCGGTATTCTCCACCACCTCCCAGCACTAATGGCGATTACAACCCCCACCACTAATTCTTATCGACGGATTCATCCCCATTATTGGAGTGGTGCTTTTCGGTGTTGGGGAATTGATAATCGAGAAGCGGCGATTAGGGTGGTAAGTCATCCAGAAGCATTGAGTCCGACTCAATTTGAACTTAAAACTGTCGATGCTTCTGCTAATCCTTACCTAGCATTGGGCGCTGTCATTGCTGCAGGACTCGATGGTGTGCGACACTGTTTCGAGCTAGGAGAATCGGTAACTGTAGATCCAGGATATATGACAGAATCAGAGCGAAGTCTACAAAATATCGATTTATTACCGAGTAATTTGGCTCAATCTTTAGAGCAACTTAATAATAATCAAGTTCTTTTAGGGGCTTTCGGTCAGGAGTTAGCCCAAGCCTATATAGCAGTCCGTCAAGCGGAGTGGGAAGCGATGAATAATTTAACCTTGGAAGAAGAAGTTAAACTACTGTTAAACAAATATTAAGACAAACGTTGCTATTAGCGATTGCCTACGGCATCAGTTGCGCTGAAAGCTGATAGCTAAGTTAGGCACTTATTATTTTTTTAAAGAAATCCTTAAACTCAAACTTCAAACTTCTTATCGTACATGAGGAGTTAAGAATAATGGCCATGGATGTATGCAATAGGGCGTATGCAATAGTAATAGGGCGTATGTAATAGGGCCTATGCAATAGCAATAGGGCGTATGCAATAGTAATAGGGCGTATGTAATAGGGCGTATGCAATAGCAATAGGGCGTATGCAATAGTAATAGGGCGTATGTAATAGGGCGTATGCAATAGCAATAGGGCGTATGTAATAGCAATAGGGCGTATGTAATAGCAATAGGGCGTATGTAATAGGGCGTATGCAATACGCCCCTACAGATTTTGCCAACAGTATTCATACCTCAACCTAACCTAAAGTAAGATGCGATCGCACTTCAAGGATCATAGACTTTCTCAAGCAGTTTATACTTTTGGTAAATATTAAATCATGGCAGACCAACTTGTGCCAAGCTTCAAAAATCAAATCATCATGGCTACAATTCTTACAGTTGGCTCAATGATAACAGCAACATCTACGGCAACAGCATCCACATTAAAGATAACCGTTGAAAACCTAATGCCAACAAACGGTGGAGTAGTAACCCCATTTTGGTTTGGCTTGCACGATGGTAGCTTTAATACTTTCGATCTCGGGGCGCCAGCCTCTTCAGGAATTGAACATGTAGCTGAAGATGGTCTTACAGGTCTGGAGAATACTCTTCCTGGTAATGAAAATTTTGAGATCAACGACTTTTTCCAGTTCGATTCAACCATTGCTGATTTGTTTCAAAATTCAAATGCAGGTATGAACGGCGGTCTCCAAGATCTGGTAACTGGTGAAAATATGCCTGTTCTAGGAATTTTCCCAGGAGAAATTGGCACGGCGACAGTTAATGTAGATCAACAAAATATCTCTAATAACCGTTTCTTTAGCTATGCCTCAATGTTCTTTCCTAGCAATGATGCCTTTATTGCCGATGATAATCCCATAGAAATTTTCGACAGTGCAGGAAACTTCATTGGAGCTGACCTTATTGTTTTCGGGAATCAGGTTTGGGATGCTGGTACTGAAGTCAACGATGAGGATCTTTCCACAGTTCCATTTACGCTGGATTCAATAGCTCAGGGAGTTGAAGAGGGAGGAGTAGTTACTGTTCATCCCGGTTTACAACCAGTTGGCTCAGGAGGTTTATTGGATTTTGGAAACGGAGCTTTTGCTAACGGCGATTTTACAGTAGATGGTTTCCAAGTAGCACGCATCACCATTGCACAAGTACCTGAGCCAGCTACAACTGTGGGATTGCTAGTTCTTGGTGGATTGTTCTTCATACGTCGTCGAGTAGCGAGTTAGGCTCTTCAGGACATACAGCGCTTTGTGCTGTAATAAAGTACACTCTTCCAAAAGTCCCCCGTGGAACCCAAAGCGTTCGCAAAGCGTTCTCAAGAAAGGAGTAGCATCCTCTGGCTTCCCCCTTTCAAAGGGGGACGGGAGGGGGATCAACAATGTATCGCATAGCAGAGCAAACTGCTGTATTATGCTAAACCATTAGCTTTTAGGGATATATTGATTGGGCGCACGTCTTGATTGGGCGCAGGTCTTGATTGGGCGCACGTCTTGATTGGGCGCAGGTCTTGATTGGGCGCACGTCTTGATTGGGCGCAGGTCTTGATTGGGCGCACGTCTTGATTGGGCGCACGTCGGTGCGCCCCTACTTAAAAACTAAATGTAGTTCGCAATGTAGCGATGCTTCCCCCTGACCTAATTTGGTTAGGACTGGTGAAAAAGATTATGCCTGGAGTAATTGATATACCCTTGGTGATTGGATAGCGATAAAAGATTTCTATATGACGAGGAAGTATGTTGTTACGGAAGGTCAAGATATCAGAATCAAAACCTGCTACATAAGGTTGTGTCCCACCAAAAATACCCAACAGAGCACCTTCGGTGAACAAATCCGGGAAAGCCAGTCCTACACCATAAGTCCAAATCTCGTAGTTCCCCGGTTGCACGGCTGGTGCATGGGCATCTATATAAGTAAAAAAGCCACTAAGGGAAATTTCATCAATAACCTGCCAAGCCATTTCGACGCCATAGGCATTGGTGATTTTGGGAATTGTTGCCCCAGATGCTGCGGTGTTAGATATGGCACTACCAACTACTCCTTGGCTACCCAAACCCCCCATATCAAATACGGCTGTATTGCTGGGATGGTAACCATGATTATAAGTCAGACCCAATGCGAGGCGATCGCTTAATTGGAAGTCTAGTTGCGCCAAGACTGCATAGTCCCCACCAAAGATACCATCTACATTAACGCCTGTCGTACCCGCTAGGTAACCCACGGATAGTTGTGATGGTCCGAGGAAAGATTCTAGAAAATCCAAATTGAAATTAAATCCAATTCCGGTTCCACCGCCAATGCGATAAATCGGATTGCTGGAAGCAAAGGTAGACAAAGCCCCATTCCCTCCATCATAATCTTCAAAATGGGGATTTAAAGTAGGGACAAAATCACTCCAAATTCCACCAGCAGCAAAAATATGAGTTTGAATAGTATCTCCCACGGGTAGGGAATAGAAAGCGGTGAAATTGTTGGTTTGAAAGGTCGGAGTATTGAATCCAATATTGAAAGTTTGAGTCGTTTCCCCAGTTAAAGACTCGAAATTGGGAATTGATCTTCCCGTCAACTCATTGGCATCATCAAACATGGGCAAATTACTCACAGTGGCCCGCAATAGCAGTTGGTCTCTCCCATCAAAACTAGTTTTGAGGGACAACCTCCCTCGACCACCAAAAACAAGATTGGCATCATCATTATCTGTAAGTCCCGTAAGGGGAACCCCATTGAGTGTTCCACGGGGAAGTAACCGGGGAGTTTGATCAATAGCCAGATCACTCAAGGCAAAAATTACTTCTCCTTCAAACTTAGTTGTGATCGAGAACTGATAGTTTTCGATAGCAGTAATCCGCTCTTCTAATCCTTGAATGCGCCTTTCCATGAGCTCAACGCTAGTTCTGTGATCTACTAAAATCTCAGCTAATTGCTCTTGTAAGGTTGCCATTAAGTCCAAATCTTCCTCTTGGATATCGTTCCTAGCTTCCGCCAAGAAGCGCTGGATGTTTTCCATACAACTAGCCAGAGCCGCAGCCATTTCATAACGAGTGATGGGGCGAGCACCGCGATAGGTATTATCAGGATAGCCAACTAGACAGCCGTACTTATTGACCATTGTCTCTAATGCTTCAAACCAAAAAGGATCGATATCCCTGAGCTGGTGAACATCGATTACTTGGTCCAGAGAATTTTCTTCTACTTGCTCCAGGGAATTTTCGTCTATTAGTTCCAGGGAATTTTCTTCCAAGTTTCCTTGAAGGCTGTATTCGTCAATCTGTCGTAGAACCTCGTTGTCAGATTCGTAATTTTCTGCCAATTCTGTAGCAGCTGGTGTCTCTAATGTGTTAATTGCTTCAGTATCCGGTGTAGCTTGAACTGCTCCGGCACTAACTAACTTCAAAAAACTTAAACATAAAACTGAGACCGCATGTAGCCGGAGAATATATTTTAATTGCATGAGAATAAAACTCCTCAAAACACTTATCTATATAGAATGGCATTAATTTAACATATTATGCTCCAGTTAAGATAGCGATCGCTTGCCCAACTAAAAGGCGATCATGACCCCAAAAAGAGGGCGATTGCCAAAATACGCTATCCAACAGGGTATTTCAGCAAGCCCTACTTAGAATTTAGGGGCTTGTGACCGTTTGAATTCTTCAATCTTCAATCTTCAATCTTCAATCTTCAATCTTCAATCTTCAATCTTCAATCTAAAATCTTCAATCTTCAATCTTCAATCTTCAATCTTCAATCTTCAATCTTCAATCTTCAATCTTCAATCTAAAATCTAAAATCTCTCTGGTCAAAGGTTTTATCCGACAAAAGTCAGAAGCTGTACCTCCTAGAGGTAAGTTATCGATTTCACATAGCTCAACTTGACAGTGAGGATGGGGATGATTTTCTTCACTTATATGATTGTAATCGCAGGTGTAAGCCCCTAAAGGTTCCCCTAGCTGATTGAAGACTCTGATATTGTAGCCATAATCCTGGTGATACTCCCTAGCAAGAGTTCCCATCTGGTTAACAAATCGATAATGTTCAAAGTAATCCTGAATACTCCAAAATTGGCGTCGTACCACAAGATCTATCCGGCGTTCATCTAGGTAAGCGATCCAGGTATCAAGTAGCTTACCACCAAACTGTTGATCAGCCCACCACAAGCTAGGTATAGTTATCTCCTCTTGAGAGAGAGAAGCAGCAGTAATGACAGAACCGTCAGGTGGTAGGTTCTGTTGCTCTAACAAACTGAGATTTAATGGTTCAGCTGCAGGCTGCAATCTTGCTACATTTTGAGCTACCGCTTCCCTCCCACTAATAGTAATTAGCAGAACCACTAAAAATTGAAACTTGAAACTTGAAACTTGAAACTTGAACAAAATTGTCTCCCGTAGTCCCCAGCTAATAGAATAGATCTATTGTAGAAGGCTTAGCTGGCTTCATAGAGGGATATTGGGAATTGGGAATTGGGAATTGGGAATTGAGAATTGGGAATTGGGAATTGGGAATTGAGAATTAGCAATATCTTCCTTGTCCTCCTTGTCCTCCTTGTCCTCCTTGTCCTCCCTATCTCCCCATCCCCTACCCCCACAACCGACGTCTAGGGGAACCCCCTAAACGCTGATGGGTGTCTAGAAGCAGATTTGGAATATCCAGCTTCTCTGGACATCTGGGCAAACAGTCACCGCAGCTGGTGCAACGATTACCCTTGCTTCCAGGAAACCAATGACCAGCATTTTCCAACATACCATAGCGGTATTTACCAAAATCAGTCATGTCGTAAGCAACGGCAAGATTCCGTAGTCGCAGGACCTCTGGAATCTGAATATTTTCTGGACAAGGTAAACATTGATAGCACTGACTACAACCATCAGTTCCCAAAGCATCTTTCAGCTGAGCCTCTAGGCGAGAAAAGGCGGCAATCTCCATCGGTGTTAAAGGCTCATCTCGGTTAGCAACTGCTAGAGGTACTGCTAGTTCCGCTGGTTTTGTGGCTCCCAGACTCAGAGTGGTAATGCGGTGATCACTTAATAAAAACCGATAGTTGAGTTCTAATGGAGAAAAAGGATAGCACAACTTCTTCAACTTTGGCGGTGGAGTATAGAGCTGCCCTCCCTTATCCGCCGGGGAGATAATAAAAATACCCAGATCTTTTTTATGGGCTAACTCAACTGCTGGTGCATGGCGCACAAAAAAATAATAGTAATGCAGGTTGACAAATGCAAATAAATCTGTATTAATCGCCTCCAGGATCACTTCTAACGAGGCGTGAGTAGAGAAACCAACATGGCGGACATAACCCTGAGCCACGGCTGCTTGTACTGCTTGCATACAGCCAGTAGAGGACTTAACCCAAGCCAGATGCTCCCAGGTATTGATACCATGAATTGCCAGACAATCCAAATAGTCTATTTGCAGACGCTCTAGGGATTCGTGGAGCCACTGACGCATCAAGTTAGCATCCGGAGTGGGAGGTAGTTTGGTAGTGATATATAGCTGCTCTCGTGGCACTGGCAATTCCCTTTTCAGGATATTACCAAGATACTGCTCACTCTTACCATAGCCCCTGGCAGTTTCTAGATGATTAATCCCTTGAGCAATCCCCTCTTGCACAGTTTCATCGGTTTCTGATTCAGAAGCCAAACAGCGCATAGTTCCCAGGGAAAACACAGAAAGCAGCAGATTAGTTTTCCCAAACCGTCGATAACGCATTGTCAGCTAGATGCCTCAGGTCAATCTAAAATCTAAAATCTAAAATCTCCTAATTAAGTAGGTAGGTGAAAATAAACCGAACTATGTTACAAAACGTAAATACGGCTCAAACCCTTACAAATAACAAATGACAAATGACAAATGACAAATTACTTATTCCTCCTTACCAGTTCGATTTCCCTGTTGGTGGGTAAAATCATCTGGTCGGATATTTGCAACAAAATCACGGAAGGCACGGCGCTCTTCTTCATCAGCGTCTCTGTCTACTGGGATGGATGCGTCAGCAACCACCTCTTCCATTACCCAAATCGGGCTGTTGGTACGCAAGGCGATCGCGATCGCATCACTTGGTCTAGCATCAATCTCTTTTTTTTCCTCACCCTGCCGTAAGCATAAGATAGCATAGAAGGTATTTTCCTGAAGTGAGTGAATAATCACCTTCTCCAGATTGATCTCCCAACTATCAAAAAAATTAACGAGCAAATCATGGGTGAGAGGTCGAGGAGGCTTATGTTGCTCCAAAGCACTGATAATTGCCTTTGCCTGATCTTGCCCGATAAAAATTGGTAGGGCACGTCGCTCTAAAGAATCCTTCAGCAGCACTATCGGGCTGCGAGTGACGGCGTCTAATGCAATTCCAACAACTCTCATTTCAATCATTAGCGTAGCCTCTAGAACACTTCCGGCATAGGGGGAATTAAAAGTAAGCGGTAAACTAGTACTGGATAGATTAGAACTCAAATCAGTATAGCCTGCTCTATTCTAATCTTGTCACCGAATCAACTGTGAGATCAGACCTTAAAACCTGACTAATGTAAATAGGAATCAATAAGCAAGTCTTCTCCAAGTATGCCGCAGTCGAGGGAAGTTTGTTTTGGGACTTTACGAAAAAAACACATTGATGGTGTACTACTAGATGCATCCGATAACAGTCAACCGACCCAAGCTCAGGAGTTTAGCCCCAATGTTTACAGGATTAATTCAAGCGCTGGGACAGACGCGATCGCTAGGAGGCGATCGCCTTGAGGTTTCCTGCACAGGTGATGCCTCACAACTCATTTTACAGGATTTAGCCGTTGGTGACAGCGTGGCAGTTGATGGCATCTGTCTAACAGTAGAGAATATTTTGTTCAATGGCTTTGTAGCCACAGCTTCTGATGAAACGCTAAACCGCACAACCCTAGGGCAACAACATCAAGCAGCTCCTTGGGTTAATTTGGAAACATCTGTACGAGTAGGTAGTAAACTAGGAGGACATTTTGTCACCGGTCACATTGATAGTATTGGTTGCTTAAAGGAAGCTGTACAAACTCCTAACTCTTGGGAAATGTACTTTACAGCAGCAACATCATATTCCCACTTGTGGGAGCGCCATATTGCTCGCTATCTTGTACCCAAGGGCAGCATTGCTGTCAACGGAGTAAGCCTAACAATTGCCGATTGTGACCCCCAAGGCGATTGGTTTAAAGTAGCAGTAATTCCCCACAGTCACGCTCAGACAAATCTGAGTCACTTACAACCGGGTAACTGGGTGAACCTAGAAAGCGATATTTTAGGCAAATACGTCGAAAAGTTACTAGGTCATCAATTACCAGGTTCTGAGAGTCCAGAAGCGATCTCACCAGCTTTTTTAGTCGAAAATGGCTATTTATAGTGGGAGACAAGGAAGACAAGGAAGACAAGGAAGACAAGGAAGACAAGGAGGAACTAGATAGACCAATTCCCAATTCCCAATTCCCAATTCCCAATTCCCAATTCTCAATTCCCAATTCCCAATTCCCAATTCTCAATTCACAAATTCCCAATTCCCGTGCAAATTACTTTTTTAGGAACAAGTTCCGGAGTGCCGACGCGATCGCGTAATGTTTCTAGTATCGCCCTACGTCTGCCTCAGCGTGCCGAAGTCTGGCTGTTTGACTGTGGTGAAGGTACTCAGCATCAACTGCTCCGTAGTGAGCTTAAAATCAGTCAAATTAGACGGATTTTCATCACTCATATGCATGGGGATCACATTTTCGGCTTGATGGGACTTTTAGCAAGTTGTGGCTTGGCTGGTAACCCCAACCGGATTGATATTTACGGTCCTGCTGGTTTAGATGAATATCTCCGTAGTTGTCAAAAATACTCTCGTACTTCTTTTTCTTTCCCGGTTAAGGTACACACTGTAGAACCTGGAGTATTATACAAAGATGAGGAATTTATCGTCAGCTGTGGTAACCTCAAGCATCGTGTTCCAGCTTACGGCTACCGCATTGTCGAAAAAGATCGACCAGGACGGTTTGATGTAGCCAAAGCTACAGCTTTGGGTATTCCTCCAGGACCAATCTACGGTAAACTCAAACGAGGGGAAACAGTTTCTCTCCCAGATGGTCGTCAGATTCGGGGTTTTCAACTGTGTGATCCACCAGAAGTTGGTCGTAAATTTGCTTACTGCACAGATACGGTTTTCTGTGAGGAGGCGATAGAACTTTCCCAGAAAGCTGATGTTTTAGTTCACGAGGCTACCTTTGCCCATCAAGATGCCCAATTAGCTTTCGATCGCTTGCATTCTACTTCCACCATGGCAGCCCAGGTTGCCCTAAGTGCAGGGGTTGGGAAACTCATTATAACCCATTTCAGTCCTCGCTATGCTCCAGGAAATGACATTGTTTTAGATGACTTACTTCAGGAAGCACGAGCAATTTTCCCCTCTACTAAATTAGCCCACGATTTCATGACTTATGATATACCGCGACATCGTAATAATGAGAATTTAAAATTGAAATAACTACGGAACTATAATGAACGGCAACACCAAAAAATTAACCTGTGAAATTGACCTCAAACCTGGTGAAACATTTACATTACCAGAATCGTTAATTGCCTCTATTGGCTCTGGACGTTGGGTTGTTACCATTGAACCCATTTCTCACATAAGTCGAAGCCATAACGCTTTTTTGAACAGTTACGCACCTGAAGACGAGGGATTATATGTGGAATAGATGTAGGTTGGGTAGAGGCAACGAGACCCAACACTCCCAGCTGGCTCTGTCACACAGGATACCTAAGTTAAGGCTGTGACATCATCGCCCGAATATCTTTCAGCAAACAATATAGTGTCATGGATTCTTGCGGGAATGGCATAAAGTCGAAATGACGATAAAACTTTAATAACCGACAATATTGTTATCGGAAATACCGACCCAGGTTCGAGCACCGTCCTTTTTCTGGTTTTGCAGGGCGTAGCGATGCAGATATTGGTTGAGCGGTGCAACACCACAGTCAAAGCCTTTAATGGTATGTGTTCGTGCCAGTTTTTCAATATGCATAAATGAGGATTAATCGAAAACGCTTGGCGTGTTCAGTAGTTTTTGCAGGCGTGGATAGGTTTGTGGCGGGGCATCAAGGGCGGTTTGGAAAGCATCCCAGGCATCTGCTGATAGCGAAAACACGCGCCTTTCGGCCAGAACAGTTTCTGCTTTGGTGATGGCAGAATCCAACACAAATTCACTCAAAGTTTTATGCTGGGTTTCAGCCGCTGCAATTAGCCGTTCTTTGGCTTGTGGTGAAATGCGAATATCCAGGCGTTCACTACGGGCAGAGGGCTGCATGGTGATAATCCTTTAATAATTACATTTTTACTATAGTAGACTGTCCGGACAATGGCAATACATTGACTGGAACCAAGGCTCAAAAGCAAGTTTACCTACAAGAAAAACACAAAATGAAAAAAGCGATCGCTTCTCAAATATTCAATGGTCTCCAATTATCTCTCACAATACAGTTGCCTCTTGCAAAACTCATTTTTAGAATAAATGATATAAGATTATAAAGATTTATTTTAGAAAGGAAAACATGAGTAGTATTAAAATCGGCAGTGGTGAGACTCCTGCTGGAAGTACAGCTTGGCAGGCTTATAATGGTACAGAGGGAGTCTTCGTAGATGTTAATACAAGTGGAGCTGGCTTCACAACAACTCCTAACTATGTTGCATCAATTGCTGGCAAAACTGGTCACTGGGAAACTACCGGAGGATCAGCGATATACAGAAAAAAACTGTGAGCGAGAGATAGCCCCTCGTTTTAACGGGGGGCAGTGGAGCGAACGGGGGTTTTAACCCCCTGTCTCATTTACAGGCGTGTATTTTTCAGATATTTGTTGAAGATTTGACCTATTAATTATTGT